>JAAZIF010000045.1 GCA_012510335.1 Methanomicrobiales archaeon
CCGGGCGGTCTTTGTGTACATCCGGCCCCTGAGGGAGAGGAGTTTTGCCCGGATGTGATCGGTTGCATCGAGGATACCGTCACCCCTCTCCCCGGACTGCAGGAACGTCCTCGCGATCCCGATAGCGCCCATAGCGTCCAGTTTGTCCGCATCCGAGAGCACCCGGGCCTCCAGGGTCTCGGGGGCGATGCCTGAACTGTAGCGGTGCGCGCGGATGGCGTGTATAATGTCCGCGATCTGGTCTTCGGGGTAGCGTATGGACCGGAGGTACGTCTCTGCCATCCGTGCTCCCTCCTCCTCGTGAGGTACTCCCGTCTCCTCCTCAAGGGGCCGGGCGATATCATGGAAGAGGGCGGCCGGGATGAGGACCGCCATATCCGCACCCTCGCGGGCGCCGATCTCTTCGCAGAGGCGCATGACACGTAGGGTATGGTCAAACCCATGAGCCCCCGAACCGGGGAGCGCTGCTCTGACATGCTCAAGCATCAGGGCCGCTTCTTCGTCCATGAGAGATCTCTCTTCTCCGGGATTGAAAGGATTCGCTTCCGGCTGCGTATATGGACTGCGCAGGCTCTGCAGGCGATCCATTGCTCACAGGGTTCCCAGCGGTAACGAAGAAAAAGAGAGTATTCCTGGAACCAAAGGCTGTGGAGATGCTGCGCATAATACCCTGCACATATATATGAAACCGTAACCCACTCTGAGAGAGCGAGCAGGTAAGCTGTATATCGAACCGCTCGCGGATGCCAGTGAGGATACCGGAATGTTCGAGGACTCATACACAAACCAGCTGCGGGAGATTACCCTTGATATGGGTGCGGATCTCTTTGGAGTGGCCGATGTGCGCCATTTCCAGAATCCGGAATATACGGGCAACGATCCCCGGGATTTCATGGATAATGCACGCTCGGTGATCATACTTGGCGTGGCAGTCCCACGGGGCGCGATCGAGAACCTTCCGAAGGGGAGGGCTGAGTACACCAATACACTGATGGCAGGCACAGCGACGATCCGGGTCATCGCATACCGACTGGCGCGGCTCATCGAGAAGGATGGATACAGGGCCACGATCGTCCCCACAGAGGGCAGTGAGTTTGGATACTGGTATGCAGACCGCGAGACGCTCATGGCGGATATGTCCATCAAATACGCCGCATACTGTGCCGGCCTCGGGAACTACGGGATCAACCACCTCCTGATCACGGAGGAGTTCGGTCCCCGTGTCCGCATGACCGCCATCGTCACGGACGCACCGCTTCAGGGTCCAAAAACCCCTCCGCTCCCCTTCCTGAACGAGGACTGTAAAGACTGTATGAAGTGCGTCGAGGCCTGTCCGGCCAGGGCGTTCACAGCCGATGGGAAGATCTATCGGGAGAAGTGCGCCGGGTATATGTTCAATGTGCTTGAGGGGCTTCGATGCGGTCTCTGCATCAAGGTATGCCCGAAGTGAGAGGAGTACCCGCCGGATCCTCCCCGGGCTCAATCACCCCTGCCATGCAGGGATAAGGATGGTCCGGTCCAGGAGTCTATTCCATAGGGGATCGACTGCCCGGGAGTTCCAGAGAGGCAGGCCTATTGATTCGCCCAGGTCTCTACTGAAAGAGCCTGATCATCCCCGCGGCCGGAATGTCCGGGAAGGGCAGCGCCCGGCATCCCGGTCAGCGGGAACCGGGCCGTTGATGCTGCACTCCCCTTCAGTCGCGGTCTTCGGCGTATAGAGGGCGCAGTCGCTGCATGTCGCCATAGAGACCTCTTTATCGTTCAGACAATATCTAAGTTTTGCCGGCCGGTGTAGTGGGGGACGCATCTCGGTTCATCGCCGCCATCCATCACGATCCACTGCCCGGTATGAACCGGAGGGTTATCCGGGGCCGGCAACCGCCTCACCATGGGAGGGTGAACGCCCCGCCGGCTGTCACACCCCGGGAAGCGCCCGGGATCGCATGGACGCATTCCATCTGCTCCCGGTCCCGAACGTCAGCGCTGGTGGCTTCGGCCGTGATGCGGGGTGCCGTGTCAGCCCTGCTCCCGGTGGGGGATATGACCAGGCAGCAGGCCGCCTTCGCCGGCGCGGAGCATCCGCTGGCCGGGTTCGTCCTGGATTATTCGAGTTAGAACAGAGTTCATGTGTGTCACGGCAGCGTTCGCGAGCGGCACCATGGCCTTCCCGGTCCGCCGGGCCGGCATGTGGATGGGGGGCGCTTTCGAGGGCAATCATATACAGTAAGGCAGGAACTGCCGGCGATTCATCCATCCTGCACCTCCCGGACGGCTTTTACCTCGGGTATATCCATCCCGCCGAGCAGCTCGACTATCGCCTGGACGTATGGCTCCTGCCGGGTGCAGCTCGGCGATGCGCGGGGGTCGCTCCGCTGCCCCCGCCGACCCATATTCGCGTGGCCGGTAGCGATGTAGTGCAGGAAATCCTCTTTTGGGAGGCTCCACCGGCAGTTGATCCGCAGCCGGACGAAATTGCTGTTTTCAGGGTTCGGGAAGAGCACCGCACGCGTCCCGGGGAGCGGGACCGGTTCTCCGCCGTTTGATCCGGCCAGGTCGAGAACCCGCTGCCACAGGCGGTCACAGGCTACCTGCGCGTGCGGGCACGTCCTGCAGTATCGGTTCGACGGCGGCGCTCCGTCGCCGATGTAGTGCCGGCAGAAGGTCAGGTCCGTAAGCGTTCAATCTCCTTTGCGCGTTTGTAGCACCGGGCAGCCTCGCCGTGGCGGCCGAGTTTGTTGAGTGCTATGCCTTTATTATTCCACGCCTCGGCATATTCCGGATCGATCTCCAGTACACGGTCATAGCACCGGGTCGCCTCGTCACAGCGGCCGGATTTGAGGAGTGAACTGCCTTTATTGAACCATGCCCCGATATCTCCCGGATCGATCTCCAGTACACGGTCATAGCACCGGATCGCCTCGTCATAGCGGCCGGACTTGAGGAGTGAACCGCCTTTACTGAACCATGCCTCGATATGTCCCGGATCGATCTCCAGTATGTGGTCGCAGCACCGGATCGCCTCATCATAGCGACCGGATCGGCTGAATGCGGTGGCTCTATTGTGCCATGCGCCGACATCCCCCGGGTTGATCTCCAGTACGCGGTCGCAACACTGGATCGCCTCATCGTAACGCTCGAGTTTGATGAGTGCAACGCCTTTATTGTACCATGCCAGAGCATGTTTTGGATCACTCACCAGTGTGCGGTCGTAGCACCGGATCGCCTCATCGTGATGGCCGAGGTTATCGAGTGTAAGGCCTTTATTGTACCCTAAGTTTGCCACTTTGGGTCTCACTCATCCAACGAGATCATCCGATATCCAGATCACTCTCATTCGAAATTTCGCTGGGGTAAAGACTTTGCCAGTTGCCCTTTTCACCCCTTCTCGGATCCCAAGATCGGCCAATTATGCCGTAAAATCATCGTGTTGATGGGATCAAAATTGGAGTAAATGTACTTTTTTGTCTTTCGCTTCCACGAATCAATGGTAACTGTCAAATTCAATAGCGCCTGTTTGATGAATTTTGTTGATATCTGCTTCAGTTCCGGGATCTCGAATCGGACCAGCGAGATGAATAGCTGTGCAATAAACCCGATGATTAATGCCCCGTAAATGCTGTTATCTGTCCATACCCTCAGTGGTTTGATCTCGATTTCATTCTTCAGTGAGTTGAATATCTTCTCAATCGAGTCCTTTCTCCGGTAGGTCAGGAGGGCTTCAGTAAGTGTCAAATTCTTGCTAGATTTTAGGCAAAAATATCCTTCTCTCCCGGTGATGAACTTCTCTTCAAGCATCCTGATAGCATCCCCTTCTGAGAGTTCAAGAAGTTTTGTCTGGATGGAGTAGTCGACATCCACAAGAAGATTATTGATCCGGAATCGTTTTGGAAGGGTCTTTTTCTTGTCAATACTTTCCTGGATGGCCTTTGCTTCCTGTATCTCCCGCATAATTTTTCGGGCTCGCGATTCCAGCTGCTCTTTCTGCAGTTTTTCGGAGAAGTAGAGGTAATTGACACTGCTCGGTTTCTCAATTTTGATCCCGCGAGTTCCCGTTTCTCCATCGATATCTTGGGGATTATGAGTTTCGAATTTAGCGATGAGCTTGTCGTCGCTCTTGTTGAGCCTCTTCCCGGTGATGTACTGCAGATTATCTGCCCGGATCATACGGGTATTGGTGATGCTGTTCGCCCCTTTATCGAATATCACAAGAGAGCCTTTTCTGAGGCGGTTACTTGACTGGCGATAGGTCTTCTTGAAGTGCGTCTGGTCATTTATGTTCCCAGGCTCAACGGTCATCCCAATCGGAACGTGGATCGGATTAGCAAGTTCGGTGATACCAACCGTGATCTGCTTCTTATCAGGTCGGTGATCCCGACTGTAACCATGCTTTCCAAGCTGGGCCTTGGTGCCATAAAGGACGATACTGGTCCAGTCCATGTTGATGTCGGTATGCTCAAAGTCATATCGCGCAAAGAGGACATCCTGGATGTCGGAGATGATCTCTTCCCGGTTGGCACCAAGGGTTTCAAGGACACGATAGAGGGTTCGCTCACTGAAAGGTGGAAGATTGAACTCGGAAAGAACTTCAGGGCGATTGATCCAGGCGTGGGAACGCTTTATGCTGAAATTATCCGTCAGTTTGTAGCTGATAGTTGCTTGGAGCAAGCCATTGATATCGATGCCCCGTTTCTTGTGTTTCCCAAAAATATCACCGAAATTCAAGACGTCATAGAGCTGGTTAACGAGGCGGATGGTGCCAATAGGAAAGGATATATTGTCAGTCGGTTCAAGTTCATTGGTTCTTAGTTTTGTTTGCATGTTGATCCATTCAAACATCACTAAGAACACTCTTATGCGTTGCTAACTTGGCCTAAGAACACCCGTTGATGTTGATAACTGGCAAAGTTGGGTTTTATCTTCACTCCCGTATCCAGTCACAGTACTTAGCTAAATTCTCCTCTCCTCACATTTTATTCAACGTCTCTCCACCCTCTTTCTCGCTAACCTGGTTTCCGCAACACAGCAATTCCCCTCACGGTTCCCATCATATTTCGGATACCGTCCTGGATCATGACCTGAAACCGGTTGAATCGAAACGCGCACATCTTGATGGTTCTCGGTCCCCGCTTCTCCGGAGAGAAATACATCCAGAGTAAAGCGATCCAGATATTTTTCAGGAGGAAAGAGACGATTGCATAGAGATACCGGATCACGGGGTTTCTTGTGCTTGTTCGGGGTTTCACCTGGTTCCGCATTCGATAGGATGACTCTATCGAAAAGCGTGACTTGTAGAAGTCATGTACCCGGCGTGGGTGCCAATCGATGCCACCAACAACGTAGCCCAGATTTTTGACGCCGTGTTTCCCTCGTTTTCCCATTCCATATTTCACTGCAACCGCAATTGTCAGAATAAGTGGTGATTTGCCACTCATCTGATATTTGGCGTAGCGGGCCTGCGTTCCCTGGAGCAATTTCTTCATCTGCTCACTCTGCTTCTTTACGGGGACGATGAATGGGATTTGTGCCTGGAGCAAGAATCCAAAGACCTTTCGGGTATAGAACTCCCGATCAAGACAGAGAACCTCAATTTTGAGGCCTAATTCGGCAATTTGGTCGAGACATCGAGCAATGTATCCGACCTTGGATATGCCCCGTTGCACCGGGTATACGGCCAGGGTCATCTGCCGATCGTGAGTCGTCACGTAGAGAGTGACATACGAGTAGAAATTGTTTGTTGACTGTTTACGTCTGCTTCTGATGATATATGGCTCGTTTTCATCAGTGATAGCTCCGTAGTA
>JAAZIF010000305.1 GCA_012510335.1 Methanomicrobiales archaeon
CGCAAGTAAGGACAAACCCGGTGGGCAAGAATGATCGAGATCGCGGATGCCACGACTGCCCCGGCGAGGTATGCCACGCCGATGAGGGCAAGGTCTGGACCGAAGAGGGTGAAGAGGAGGATGATAAACCCAACCTGGACTACAATATTCGTTGCATTAACGAGGTTCTGGAGATCGAGGCGGTTGTAGGCAAAGAGCTGGACTGTGTAGTTCCCACTCCAGAACCGGATCAACGTAGCAGTAGAAACCCCGAGGAAGAGGATGACCGCACTGCCCTCCTGCCCGGCCGGGATATGGAAGATGGAAGGAGCAAGCCAGGCAACCGCAATTACGAGCGGAGCCATCAAGAGGAGGACCGCAGAAAACGCAAAGAAAGCGGTATTGAAGGTCCGGTTCGCAGCATCGTAATCACCCTGCTGAAGATCGACGGTAAGGAACCGGGAAACTGCGGTGTTGAGTGCCTGAACAACAATCGCCACATACCCCGTAATTGAGGTTGCAAGCGGGATGAGACCATAAGCCGCGATCCCGAGGGTGGAGACAAAGTAGGGAACCAGGAGTACACCAATGACGAGGTTGACCAGAAAGTAGACGATATTCGCCGCGAGGTTCCTTGGAAACTGGCCGGCAAATCGTTGATTTATCCGATCAGAGGCCGGCACCGATTCCAGCTTCATGGCCACGGGTTACAGGATGAAAACATCGCACTTCGTACTGAACACCACACTTTTGTGCCACACCTCTCCAGTAGGTTATAAGAGATAGCACTTCTCGTGGCTCTGTGAGGATACAGAATCTCTCCAACCCTTGTTCCGGGTAAACCCTGGGGCCACTCCGGTCGGCGGATCCAAAACCCCATAGCGCTGGTGGGCATTCATCCAGGCAACACCATAATAATATTAAAATTTATTGGTGACAGTCAAAGGCACACCACAGGTAAAAAGGATAGAACCAGCTCCGGCTGATCTGACTTTGATCAGGAGTGTGGTCCTGCATCTCCGGTGTGGCCCAACCCGGGCATCTTACCTCTGCCATTCTCACCTCAAACTGCACCCCGAACGCTGATCTTCAGGATCCCTGACGCCGGGGACAACCCATGCCGGCGCCATCACGCCGTCCGGGAAGCACACCGGCCCACCAGCCACCTCCAGAAAGAGAAAACAGTCCCGGCAGACCCTCATCCAAAACCAAAAATCTTTTCTCCCGGCTGAATACATCCTCCACTACCATGAAAGTACTCATAAGAACCCCGGAAGGAATCGAAGAAGTCAGGGAGGTCGACTCCGATTACATCATCCCCGGCGACATACTGGACGACGGATCGATCGTGCTCGACCTCTGGGACGAACTTACGGACGACGACTTCCTGGCGATCGGCCTGTACGACTGAGCAGCAGTGTGCCGGCACTCCCGGATGAACCCCGGGGCCTCCTCGCCGGAGATCGCGATCGCCAGGAGGATCACGGCACACTCCGTGACCGTGGACATTCTTTCTCACCTCACGGAGCGCGGTGCCGGTGTTTGTGGCCGTGCAGAGCACACTCTCCCGGGTGCCGGCATCGACAGACGATCCCGTGCCGCGGGCCTGGGCCAACGGTCTCGTCATTGCGTTGCAGGACTCATCTTCGCCAGTGCGGCCCTGCTCATCACCGCCGATTGCCTCACGCACCGGGATCTCTCGGGACTCTGCTCCGATACCCTATTCTTCAGGGACATCAAACCGGGTTACTGACTTTTCCGGACTGTGGATGATTGGACCCATGACCCCTGACCCGGAGGCTGCCACCCAGGAGCCTTGCTGGTGGGAGGCCGCCCTGGCAAACCCCTACATCATCGGCTTCATCAAGTTTGCCCTCCCGTTCGCCATCGGCGCGGCGTTGTTTGGCGCTCTCTACATTACCGAGCCCTACCCGCGGTTTCTGGCACTCTCGGGGCTGGCCGCCGCCTACTTTATACCCCCGGCCGGGAAGGAGTCGATCATACCGATCGCTATCCTGATGGGGTATCCCTGGTGGCTCATAACAACCGTGATCTTCCTGATCGATGTTGCGGTCTCCCTCTTTGTGGTCTGGAACTTTGACCTGGCCATGAAGATACCTCTAATCGGACATCTGCTTGAGATCGGGATGACGACAGCCCGGAACTACACCGAGACCCAGCCCTGGATCAAGGGGATCTCGACTATAGGGCTCATCCTCTTTGTATTCCTCCCGCTCCAGGGAACCGGGGCGATGAGCGGGTCGATCCTCGGCCGGCTGCTCGGGATGAGTGAAGGAAGGGTATTTGCGTCTGTCTGCACGGGCTCCCTTGCATCCACTCTGATCATCGCGCTCGGAGCCGGCATGCTCCTGAATATCTACCAGGAGGATCCGATCCTCGGGATCGTGCTTTTGGCCGCGGTCGCGGTCGTGGCCGCTGTGGTGGGGTGGTGGGTGTGGAGGAAGCGGGAGTCAATCGTAGCGGTCAAATGACCGTTACCCTCCTCCCGGCCGTCTGAGCCACCGGACGGTCGTGCGGATGATGCCAAGAAAATTTGCAAGGTAGGTCTCCTTTGCTTCAAGCCTCCGGCGGAACACGGCCTCCTCTGAGAGGAATAGGGTCTTGAGGTGGCGTATATCCTCTTTTGGCGTGTAATAGAGGTAGATCGGAATGCCGGCGAGGATGACAAGGATCCCCATGACCTTATCGAACGCAGTGGTCGAGAATAGGAGGAAGAGGCAGATCGCTATGCCGGCAAGGGGGAGGATATGCTGACCGCGGAGTTTTGAGGCACGGTCATCCCGCAGAACTATGAGCGCAAAGCAGGTGAGGAGGAACGAGAATGAAAGGGTTAGGACGGCGAACGATATCAGCCCGGAGAGGTTTGCGACGTTCGAGAGTACAAACGCTATAGCCCCCTGGGCGATGAGAACCACATGAGGCGTGCCGTAGCGCGGGTGGACCCGGGCGAATGCCCGGGGGAAGAGACCGTCGATCGCCATCGCGTAGGCGAGCCGGGCGCTCCCGAGCATACCGGACTCGTTTGAGCCCGAGACCGAGAAGAGGGCGCCGACCGTCATGATGATCACCCCCGCCGATCCGAAGAGGGCGGTGCCGGCGACGACGAGCGGCACGGTGCTCTGTTCAAGCCCGGTCCAGTTTACAAGCCCGAAGAGCACGAAGTTCGTGAGGATGTAGAAGAGGGAGACGATCAGCATACCGATGGTTATAGCGCGGGGGATGGCCTCCTGCGGGTTCTGTACCTCGCCGGCCGGGAGCGTCCCGAGCTCAAACCCGGCGTATGCCCAGAAGATCAGGACAAGCGCATGGGCGGCGTTATCGAGACCGAACGGGAGCAGGGGGGTGTAGTTTGCAGCGAGGAGCTCCGGCCGGGTAACAAAGAAACCGAGACCCACCACGATGAGGAGGAGCAGGGGAGCGAGTTTGATGAGTGTGAGAAGGTCGTTCACCTTCCCTGCGGCCCGGACACCGATAATATTTATGAGCGTCAGGGAGGCGATGAAGAGCAGCCGGACGGCGACCTCTGCGGTCGGGGTGAGCGGGATGAGCGCCTGGAGGTAGTTTGTGAACGCTATAGCGAAGACCGGGAGCGCAAGGAGCTCAGCGATCCACATGCTCCAGCCGGTGAGAAACCCGTAGAAGTCATCGA
>JAAZIF010000391.1 GCA_012510335.1 Methanomicrobiales archaeon
AAATCCTGGAAACCATCGGAGTTGCGATTTTGATGGGCGGAGGCCCCTCACTGGTTTACGGACAAAGAGCCTACGACGCTTTTAAAGAATATAGCCGCTAAAGGCACATAAAATCTGTCACCTCGTATTCAGGCAAGTCCCGGATTAATATTCGGGACTTGTTTGTTTTCAGCAAAAAATAAAGTATTTAGCTTATGATACAGAGCTGCACAAGCAGATAAAAACTTCAAATAAAACAGAATTAAAGAATGCTAAACATAAAAAAAGAATAGAAGTTGATTTTTTTATTCGCTTCACATTATTTCTTCTTTTTCTTGGGGCTTGATGTTTCAATCCGGTTGAAAAAACAAGCAAATTGTATTTGTAGCTCTTTTAAATAAATATCTCTTGCTTGTTAAGCTGCTATTTTTTATTCGCAAATAACACTTATATTTACTAAGTTTTGGAGTTAAAGCTGAAACCGGATTATGAAACACAAATTTATCGGAATTGCCGGGAATATCGGCGTCGGAAAAACAACCTTTACGAATATGCTCTGTCAACGCTTCGGCTGGGACCCGCATTATGAGGTTGTTGTTGATAATCCCTATTTGAAAGACTTTTATCACGATATGCTGCGCTGGAGTTTTAATCTTCAGGTCTATTTTCTCTCCAAGCGCTTTCAGGTCCAGAAAAAGATGCAGAGGCTGAGCAATACCATTGTACAGGATCGTACGATTTATGAAGATGCCAAGATTTTTGCTCGCAGCATTCACGATATGAAAAAAATGGATGATAGGGACTGGGAAAATTATCAGGAATTGTTCAAAGAAATGACCTACTATCTGCGATCGCCGGACCTTATTGTGTATCTGCAAGCCTCCACGGACAGCCTGATCTCCCGGATCAAAAAACGTGGTCGTGATTACGAACAGAATATTGATCTCCAATATCTGCATCGCCTGAATATCTACTATGATCGCTGGATTAATGAGCTGCTGGAAACTAAAGAGATGCCTGTATTAATTGTAAAAACGGACGGCAAGGATTTCCACACCGATCCGGTTTATTGCGAAGGAATATTTCAGGATATTTATACAATAATAAATCAGTGAGGTGAAATATGAAAGTGAAACAAAGATCCGTCAGCAAGTTGCCGGAAATTGATTTCAGCAACCTGGGTTTTGGTAAATATTTTGGCGACCACATGCTGCTGCGGCGCTATGAGAAGGGAGCCTGGCAGGAATCCCAAATCCTTCCCTTTGAGGACATTCCTTTAAGTCCGGCAAATGTTACCCTTCATTACGCACAAAGCATCTTTGAAGGCATGAAAGCTTTTCGCGGTGAGGATGGCATCGTACGACTTTTCCGACCCGAACAAAACATTGCCCGTTTGAATCGCTCCGCGGAACGCATGGCAATTCCTCTTATTGACGAAAAAAAGACACTGGAAGAATTGATTGCGCTCATCACTTTGGACCAGGATTTTACACCACCGCATATAGGCTCGTCCCTATATATACGGCCTTTCATTTTTGCAACAGATCCTACTCTGGGCGTCAAAATTAGTGAGACATACAATTTCATGATTATTATCACACCGGTTGATGCTTACTATGGTCGCAGTCTGCAAACAGTTAAAATATTTGCAACCAAAGAATTTATCCGTGCTGCACCGGGAGGCACAGGTCATGTAAAAGCTGCGGCAAATTATGCCCAGAGCCTCTATGCAGAAAAAATTGCCCAGCAAAAAGGTTACCGCCAAACCATGTGGCTGGACGGGCGCGAGCATAAATACGTGGATGAAGTCGGTACCATGAACATTATGTTTGTGATAAACGACACGCTTATTACTCCAAGCCTGGAACAGGGCACTATTCTTGCAGGAATTACTCGTGACAGTGTACTGCATCTTGCAAGAGACTTGGGCTGGAAGGTTGAGGAGCGCAGAATTCCTTTCAA
>JAAZIF010000306.1 GCA_012510335.1 Methanomicrobiales archaeon
TCATTCAACTGGTCGATGACCGGGAAGAGGAACTGACCGCCGTGGGTGTGGCCGGCGAGGATGAGGTCTGCGTCCCAGGGCAGGCAGAGGCGCATGTTCCTCGTCACGAAGAAGGGTATCATCGTCAGGAGAAGGGCGATACCCGCTGAAAAACCCAGGAAGTACTCGCCCGCCATGAAACTGAAGGCCACGCTCAGTAGAATGAGCGCCTGGATGAGGTAGGTGAGATAGATCCCGCGTGATGGGACAGGGCATGCCATGACTATATTCGCATGGCGATATATTTTTGGCAGTATATCTAACCGCCGCGGTTGCTGTTCCCGGCGGCCGGGCGGCAGTGGGGTCAACAAGGGCAGAATCATCGGCCTTTGCGGCTGAATCCGCACCCCGGGAGAATACTTGATAAACTAGAAGTTGTATAAATAGGACTCACGAAGAAAAGTCACATGCTCTGGAAGATGGGGTTGATGAACTGACCGAACCTACCAAGCGTAAATCCGAGCCAGGGGGAGGGGAAGAGGAGATTGTCCGTGTGCGCCTGCCGAACAAGAGGAATCGGGAGATGTTTGGCAGCGCCGAACTGATGCTTGGTGCAAACCACATCAGGATCCGCTGTTTCGATGGGGTGACCCGCATAGGAAGGATCAAAGGCAAGATCAAGAAGAAGGTCTGGATCCGGGAGGGGGATATCCTGATCGTCGTCCCCTGGAGTTTTCAGGACGAGAAGTGCGATATCATATACCGCTACACGAGACCCCAGGTGGAGTGGCTCCGGAGGAACCGGTATCTCTGAGATACGTTTCTATAATCTTTAGCGGGGTGGGTGACCTCCCTGCCGGGTCTGGATCCAGGAGGGTCAGATGTCGAGGATCTGGATCTCAAACTCTTTTATGACGACCTTCTTCACACCTGTTATCTCGTAGGAGTCCTGGGAGCTGCCCTGCTTCATACCGATCGACGGATTCGTAAGGTAGTTCCCCCACGCCACCCCGCAGCCTCCTGATGAACCGCCGATGTACCTCACTGTTACCTTCTCGCATTGTGATACGGGCATTACCTGCGCCCCTGAACTGTTCAGTCTCATCCTCACTGTCGTCATACCCGATCTCGTCATTCGTTCATATGCACTGATCTTCATGACGTGGATGACGAACGTCCCTGTAGGGCCGTCATAGAACCAGCGAGGTTCGGTGAGCATCACTGATCCTTCTACCCCCTCCTGACGTATCATAACCGCACCGTTCTCGAGTGTGATCACCCCGGCGCTACGGTCGGACCGGTAGGTCAGGGCACCTAAGGGATAGTCCTGAGACCAGGTGCCGTTTGAGACGGTTATAAGACCCCGGTGATCGCCGGCGCTGATCACCTCAAGCGTCCCCCCGCTCACATGGAGCGTCGACTCCTTGTAGGGCACGTTCCTGTAACAGAGGCTCTTCATATCGCTCTGGATGACGACCATTGCCCGCTCCATCTTCTTCACGTCGGTGCTGCTCTGCTCCTTTACGAGTGCCGGGTAGCCATAGAGCGTAACGAGACTGATGCCGGTGAGCACGATCCCCAGTATCAGGAGAAACCCGATCGCCTCTGAAACGGCCTTCTCATCCATCAGAGAACCTTCCCGAGTCATACCGGATCACGCTCCATCCAGCGCCGGTGGAGTTGCCGGTCATACCCATCGTCGCCCCGATGCCGGCGATGACGATCCTGCTCTGGATATCGCCGGCCTGCACCTGGATAACCTGGTCGGCGCCTTCAAGTGAGGTCTCCACGAAGTAGCCCCTCCCCGCGACCTCGCCCGGTATATCGA
>JAAZIF010000378.1 GCA_012510335.1 Methanomicrobiales archaeon
GGCAACTCCCTCAAGTTCGATGCAATCGCGTTTGACCCGTTCGGCAACATCGTGCCCTCTGACGGGGTGACCTGGGAGGTCAGCGACAGCGATATCGGCATCATCAACGACTGCGGCGTCTTTACCGCCCTCCGTGCAGGCACCGTTACCGTCTGCGCAGCAGGCGATGGAGCCACCGGAACCTCGACCGTCATCGTAACCTGCAGCGAACCCATCTACGCGCGCATCACGGTTGCGCCGCCGGCGATCACCCTGCATACCGGTGGCGAGGAGACGCTCATCGCGACGGTCTTTGACCAGTATGGCGGCGAGATGCCGGGCGCTGAGGTCACCTGGGAGAGCAGCGATGAGGCCGTAGGCACCATCGATGCAGACGGGCGATTTATCGCTCTCGCTGAAGGCACAACGAGCATCACCGCATCAGTCGAAGGGATCAGCGATACCGCGACCATAACGGTCACCGGCACGCCCCCGGTTCTCTTCGATACCGTGATGATCTCCCCGCCGGCGATCACCCTCGATGCCGGCAGGGCCAGGAGGTTTATCGCGGCCGCCTTTGATCCAGAAGGCAGTATCGTCGATGACGCTGTGGCGATATGGTCGTGCAACGATGAGACCATAGGCACGATTGACGCAGATGGTCTCTTTATGGCGGGAGCTGCAGGCAAGGCAACCCTCACTGCATCAGTCGAAGGGATCAGCGGGTCTGGGACAGCGGAAGTGACGGTTAGACCGGTCGACCCGGCAGCTCCGGCGCGGATTGCGGTCAACCCGCCTGACTTCTTCATCGCCGCCGGGCAGAGCCTGACGCTCGCTGCGAGGGTCTTTGACCAGTATGGCAGCGAGATGCCGGGCGCTGAGGTCACCTGGGAGAGCAGCGACCCGGCCATCGGCACCATAGGTGACTGCGGCCACTTTGCCGCTAAAAGCGACGGAGAGGTGATCCTCATCGCATCAGCAGACGAGATCTCAGGATCCGCGTGCGTGACCGTTGAACCCTCAATCGCAGTCCCGGACTGCATTGAGGTCGAGCCCTCCACTGCCACGGTAGCAGTCGGGGAGACCCGGGAGTTCACCGCCACGGTCCTTGACCAGTGCGGCAGCGAGATGAACTGGGTCAGGGTTATCTGGTCATGCTCTGATGCGGGCATCGGCACAATCGATATGGCCGGCCTCTTTACTGCGCTCACAGAAGGATCAGCGGATGTGGTGGCCAGGGCTGGCGGCATAGAGGGAACCGCATCAGTCACCGTCACGGCCGGGACCGCGGTTGACCCAACCCCGGGGAACGATGGCGGGGGAGGTCATGGCTGGGGTGACAGCGGCGGCGACGCCGGACCTGCCTTCTCCACCGGGATATGCGAGGGTCTGGTGTACGGCGAGACGTACACATTCTCGGATATCGATGTCTCCCCGGTCAGCAGTGTTGCCGTCACGGCGGCAGAGACCATCCCGAGACTGATGGTGACTGTGAAGGGAGTGGCGTGCCCCACCGCAACGGAGCCTCCTTCGGGTGATGTCTATGAGTACATCGATATCTGCCTCTACTGGGTGAACCCTCGCTGCATCAGCAGCGCATTGGTGATATTCACCGTCCCTGTCGACTGGATCGAAGACCACGGTGTACTCCCGGAGGACATCATACTCATGCGCTGCGTCGACGGCACCTGGCAACCGCTGCAGACCGGGTTCGTTGGTGAGGAGAGCGGATCATATTGCTTCCGCGCGATCACCCCGGGATTCTCTACATTTGCCATCGCTGCCGCGGCGCCTGAGAGTGAAGCCGCAACAGGGGAGGGGGAGAACGTCACAGCAGGGGAGGAAGCGAACATTACGGTCAGTGTTACAACCGTGGTGACGACTGAGACGGCAACTCTGCCGGCGACGACGACCCCGGCGACGCCGCTTGTCTACGCACCCCTTCTCGCTCCGATCTTCCTTTTCTTCTGGTGGAGAAAGAGGGCCTGATCCACCTATTTTTTGATGCCGCAATCGCGCGACTCCAGGATCGGCAGCGCTGAGTTGTAACCTGAAAATAATATCCAGAAACCCTTGCTGGATCCAGTAAACTCCCGCATCGCCTTTGTGCTGATGGAAGTGATACCAGCAACCACCAGGTCAACGGTTCTAAAATGAGGTTTCAACAGAGTGGGATTTTCCAGGCTCTGTTCGCCCAAAAAATGAGGAGTTCAGGTTGTTCTTCTGCTGGACAATTGTTCAATACCGGCGGAAATCGCGCCTCGGTCTTGGAGGCCGGGCCTCA
>JAAZIF010000046.1 GCA_012510335.1 Methanomicrobiales archaeon
GCAGAAGCGCTCGCCGCCTCCCGGTGCCGGGAGGACGTGCGGCGGGTGGTCGACGACGGCATGCCGGTCTTTGCCGAATGCGGCGGGCTCATCTACCTCTCAGAGCGGCTCACGATCGATAACAGAGATCACCCGATGGCGGGGGTTCTCCCGGCATCGGCGGCGATGACCGACCGCATCCAGGCCCTCGGCTACGTCGAGGCCAGGGTGGTCGGCACGACACCGGTGCTTGCGCTCGCCTCCTCCTTCCGGGGCCAGGAGTACCACTACTCACGGCTCGACCCTGCCCCCGACGCGAGGTTTGTGCTGGAACTCCTCCGTGGCCGGGGGATCGACGGCGGCAGGGACGGCCTCGCCGCGCAGAGTGCGGTCGGGCAATGCACCCATGCCTACTTCACGGCGGGGTTTGCGGATAGGCTGGTGCAGGCCGCTACAGCATACCGGCGGGCTTAGCCCGGCATACCCGTCGGCGAAAAGGAGGGCGTATCCGGGACGACCGTGATCGTTCCCTGAAACCCGGTCTCCTCTGACCTGTAGGCGTAATTTCCTGCTGTAGTGAAGGTATAGCTGACCGGGGCGCCGGGTTCAATCACCCCGAGGTCGATGGATCCGGTCGGCCCCGTGATCTGGATGGTCTGGTTCGTTGCGGCGTTGTTGACCCAGGTCACCGTGGTGTCCACCGGGACGATTAGCGCATCCGGGTCAAACCCGCTCCCGGTGATCGAGATCGTCTGCGCACCGATCGATGGCAGCGGCGGGGTCTCGGTCACGGGCGCCGGGGTCTCGTTACCCCGGGGTTGTACGCACCCTGCGGTCATGATTCCGGCGACCACCATGATGACAAGGATGCCAAACACCTTTCTCATAAGGTGGGACGATCCGCCCGGGCGCAAGATAAATTTTGCCCTACAGGGAAAAACCGGCGTAAATTTGCTGCCTTACCATCAGACCACGCGACCGAAAAGATTTATCCCACCCGGGCGACGAAACATAAACCCATGAAGAAGGTATCGATTGGACCACTGACACTCCTCTATCCCCACCCCGCCCTGATCATAGGAACCTACGGCCCCGGAGGCCGGCCGAACGCCATGGCCGCGGCATGGGGCGGTATATGCTCATCCCGGCCCCCGGCGGTGGCGGTCTCGGTCCAGAGCAGCAGGCAGACCCACGACAACCTGATGAGCGAGCGCGAGTTCACGATCAGCATACCCTCGGTGGGTTACGTGAAGGAGGCCGACTACTTCGGCATCGTCTCCGGCAGGGATACGGATAAGTTCGCCGCCACGGGACTCACGCCCGTAAAGGGCAATCTCGTGAACGCGCCGTATGTCGGGGAGTTTCCCGTCGTCCTTGAGTGCCGGCTCCTCCAGATGGTCGAGATCGGTATGCATACCCAGTTCATCGGGGAGATCCTGGACGTAAAGGTGGACGAGAGCGTCCTCGGACCGGACGGCAAGCCCGATATAGAGAAGATCCGGCCGTTCGCCTATGACTCGATGCGGCGGGAGTACTACGGGTTTGGCAGCGTGATCGAAAAAGCCTTCTTTGCGGGGCTGGAGTTCCGGCGATAGCCTCTTTTTAGTCCCGGCGGCGATCACGCTTCGGCTCAATCCAGCGCTTCCGCTTCCCGCACCTCTCACACCGC
>JAAZIF010000307.1 GCA_012510335.1 Methanomicrobiales archaeon
CAATACCGCTCCGGGAGATCGCGAAGGAGGCGCTCACCCAGGCCCCATGCGTCGAGAAGGCTGTCATCCTCAGGCGCGAGGCTCCGGGCGTCGATCTCGATCCCGCCCTTGAGGTCGACTACGCCGACCTCTGCCACGAGGCCGGCCCTGACTGCCCGGCGGAGGTGATGGAATCGGAGGATCCCCTCTTCGTCCTCTACACAAGCGGTTCTACCGGGGCTCCGAAAGGCATAGTGCATACCTGCGGCGGTTATATGGTCGGAACCTACTACACCGCCAGAAACGTCTTCGACATAAAGGAGTCCGACGTCTTCTGGTGTACCGCGGATCCCGGGTGGATCACCGGCCACAGCTACATCATATACGGCACCCTCGCGGTCGGCACGACGATCGTCATAGTCGAAGGAACGCCAGACTACCCGGACCCGGGCACCTACTGGCGCCTGGTCCAGGAGCTCGGCGTGACGATCTTCTATACCGCCCCGACTGCCATACGGATGTTCATGCGCTACGGTGACGAGTGGCCGGCGAAGTACGACCTCTCGTCACTCCGGGTGCTCGGTTCGGTCGGAGAGCCCCTCAACCCCGAGGCCTTCGAGTGGTATTATCACCATATAGGCCGCAAGCAGTGCCCGGTCGTGGATACATGGTGGCAGACAGAGACCGGGATGCATATCGTCACAACGATGATCGGCGAGGCGATGAAGCCCGGGTTTGCCGGGAAAGCCATACCGGGTACCATCGTGGATGTCGTCGATCGGGCGGGCAACCCCGTCAGGCCCGGCACCGGAGGATACCTGGTCATAAGGGAACCCTGGCCCGCCATGCTCCGGACGGTCTATGGGAACGACGAACGCTACCGCACCTACTGGGAGACCATACCGGGATGCTATATGGCCGGAGACCTCGCGGTGAAGGACGAGGAGGGCTACATCATGATCCTCGGGCGGACCGACGACCTTATAATCGTCGCCGGGCACAACATAGGCACAGCTGAGGTCGAGAGCGCGCTCGTCTCTCATGATGCGGTGGCTGAGGCAGCCGTAATCGGGAAGCCCGATCCCGTGAAAGGGAACATAATCAAGGCTTTCGTCACCCTCTGCGTGGGGGTGAATTCCGGAGACGGCCTCTCCGCCGAGCTCGCCCGCCATGTCAGGAGCAACCTCGGTCCTGTCGCGGTGCCGGCCGAGATCGAGTACGTGGATCGGCTCCCAAAGACACGGAGCGGCAAGATCATGCGCCGGGTCTTAAGAGCCCGGGAGCTTGGCATGGATCCGGGCGACATATCCACCCTGGAGGAGTGACCCTCCTCTCCTTCTCCGGGGAAAAACTATGCCCGACAGACCAGAGATCTTCGGCATGCCCGCGGAAGCGGGGCGGTGGGGGCTTATCGCCCTCGGACTCGTCATCAACCTCTGCCTCGGGAGCATATACTCCTGGAGCGTCTTCGTCACACCGCTTGCGGCACATTTCACCGCAACCCTCGGCCGCGAAGTGACGGCAGGGGAAGTCCTTCTCCCGTTCTCGGTCTTCCTCGCCTTCTTCGCCATAGCGATGCCACTGGCCGGGAAGTACATCGAACGCCACGGTCCCCGCAGGGTTACGATCGCGGGCGGACTCCTCACCGGTCTAGGGTGGCTCCTCGCCTCGACGGCGTCATCGGTCGAGATCCTGTACATAGTCTACGGGGTTATCGGCGGGCTCGGCGTCGGGATCGCCTATGGGGCGCCGGTCGCCGTCGCGGCCCGGTGGTTCCCGGACCGGCGGGGGCTTGCCGTCGGGCTTACCCTGCTCGGGTTCGGGTTCTCGGCTTTTATAACCGCAAACGCCGCGGAAGCCCTGATCGTCATGTACGGGGTGATGACGACGTTTGCTATATTCGGTGCCGTGCTCGCCGCCGTGCTGGTCCTCTCGGCTCTTCCGCTCCGGTTCCCGCCGGATGGGTGGCGGCCGGTCGGGTGGTCACCGCCTGCGCCCGGGGTCGGCGCGGTGCCGGTCTGCGAGTGCGATAGGAAGGCGATGCTCCGTACCGGAACTTTCTACGGGCTCTTCCTCTGCTACTTCATCGGCTGCCTCGCGGGGCTCATGGCGATATCGATCGCAAAACCGGTCGGGACCGAGGTCGTGGCGATCGATGCGGGGCTTGCGACGCTCCTCGTCGGGTTCTTCGCCATATTCAATGGCCTGGGCCGGCCGGCGTTCGGCGGCATCACCGACCGGATCACCCCCCGCGTCACGGCTATGCTGACGTTTGCCCTGATCGCGGCAGCATCGATCCTGATCTGGCTCGCGCCCGGGGTGCCCGCCTATATCATCGCGTTCGCCGTCCTCTGGGGATGCCTCGGTGGCTGGCTCGCCATAGCACCGGCGGCGACGGCCTCCTACTTCGGGACGTGTGACTACCCGCGGTGTTACGGGGTCGTCTTCCTCGCCTACGGCGCGGGTGCCATCGCCGGACCGCAGGTTGCGGGGTTTGTCCGGGCGGCAACCGGAACCTACCTCGGGGTCTTCCCGCTGGTTGCGGCCCTCGCCGTGGCGGGGTTCGTCATCGCATGGCTCATGATGAGGCCGGTTACGCCTTCTCCATGAGACCGAGGCGCCCTAGAACGCCGGCGGCCGCGGCCATCCCGCCGTCCAGGTAGACAGCGCCGATGAGCGCCTCAATGCACTCGGCGAGAACCCGGCCGGATGTCCAGACCGCCTGGGCGGCCTCGCCCTTCCCCCAGTGGACGTACTCCTC
>JAAZIF010000308.1 GCA_012510335.1 Methanomicrobiales archaeon
CGACCGCTCTTGCTGTGAAGGTGAAGCGGGCAGACTGCCACACCGCATCCCTCCCGGTGGCGGTGAACGTGCAGTGCTGGGCCTGTCGCCGGGCGACCGTGGAGATCCAGCTATGATCGACCTCACGACACCCCTCGGCGATGAGGTTCTCGATCTCCGTGCAGGTGACCGGGTGACCCTCACGGGGACGATCTACACCGCGCGGGATGAGGCACACATACGTATGATGGAGGAGGGGATCCCCTTCGATCCAGAGGGCGCTGCAATCTACCACTGCGGCCCGGTGGTGCAGGGGGACCGCCTCGTCGTCGCCGGTCCCACGACATCCGCGCGGATGAACGAGCTCACGGGGTTCCTCATCGACGAGGGCGTCCGCGCCCTCATAGGCAAGGGAGGCATGAGCCGGGGTGTGGTCGAAGACCTCCGCGGGCGCGCTGTCTACCTCGCGTTCACGGGGGGGTGTGCCGCTCTCGCCGCTGCCCATATGAGGCTTCATGGTGTCTATTTTGAAGATCTCGGCATGGCAGAGGCCATATGGATCATAGAGACTGATCGCCTGCCGCTGACGGTCGGGATCGATGCGCATGGCGGCGATCTCTTCCGCGCGGTACAGGAGAGAGCGAAAACACAATTTCTTCAGCGATTCAACATTCACAGGATAACGTCTCATGAAACTCGTCATCGATGAAAGCCGCTGCAAGGGGTGCAACCTCTGCGTGCTGGTCTGCCCGTATGGGATATTTCAGGAGGGGACAGAACTCAACACCCGCGGGGTCATCATCCCTGTCCTCGATCGGCCCGAGCGATGCACAAACTGCAGATTGCAGGCCTTTTATGGGCGGGTGCTCTGCGGGCTCTGCCACATGATATGTCCCGACCAGGCGATCACCTGGATCGAGGAGAGACCCTTTGAACCGCACCGGGTGGAGGTGGAGTTTTGAGCAGGGTTGAGTTCATGCAGGGCAACGCCGCCTGCGCGGAGGGTGCGATCGCCGCAGGGTGTCGGTTCTTCGGCGGCTACCCGATCACGCCGTCGACCGAGATCGCTGAGGCCATGGCCAGGAGGCTCCCGAAGATCGGCGGGGTCTTCATATCCATGGAGGACGAACTCGCAAGCATCGCCTCGGTGATCGGGGCCGCCTGGACGGGAATGCGGGCCATGACCGCCACGAGCGGCCCGGGGTTCTCGCTTATGATGGAGAATATCGGCTTTGCTGTCATGACCGAGACCCCGTGCGTCATAGTCAACATCCAGCGGGGCGGCCCGAGCACCGGCCAGCCGACACGCGCCTCACAGGGCGATATGCTCCAGTGCCGGTTCGGGTCGCACGGCGACTACAGCATAATCGCTCTCACACCGAACTCCGTCCAGGAGATGTTTGACCTGACGGTGAAGGCGTTCGACCTCGCCGACCGGTTCAGGGTTCCGACCTTCCTCATGTCCGATGAGACCGTGGGCCACATGCGGGAGCGGGTGACCATACCGGACTCTGTCGATATCACCCCCCCGGCCCCGCTCGCGGAGGGCTCGCTTCCTTTTGAGGCCGGCGAGGACGGCATTCCCGGTTTTGCGCCCTTCGGCTCGGGCCGATTGATCCACGTGACCGGGCTCACCCACGATGAGCGGGGGTATCCCGATACGACCGACCCGGAGGCGCACGACCGTCTCGTGCATAGACTGGTCGCGAAGGTCGAGTCGGCACGCCGCGATATCGCTGACTACGAGGTCACAAACCCCGATGCCGGGACGGTCTTTGTCACCTAC
>JAAZIF010000309.1 GCA_012510335.1 Methanomicrobiales archaeon
AAAAGGAAAGAATCATGGGCTCGGCCAGATTCGAACTGGCGATCTTCGCCGTGTGAAGGCGACGTCATAACCGGCTAGACCACGAGCCCCATGCATCGACCGGGAATTGAACCCGGGCTATTGGCTTGGAAGGCCAAAGTCATACCACTAGACCATCGATGCGAATGAACGACCTGCTTCAATACGTTGACCGCGCGGGATATTAAATATTGGGTGACGGGGAGCAGGGGTGGGATTCAGTAACCCCTCCGCTCTGCCTCCAGTCTCTCAAGGGCGGCCACCCGTTTTTCAAGCGGGGGGTGCGTCGAGAAGAGTTCCATCAGGGTGTTCCCGGAGAGGGCCGGGATGATGAAGAAGGCGTTTGCGCCCTCCACCTCCCGCTTCTTCTCGGCCGGGATGTAATCCATCCTTCCGCTGATCTTCTGAAGCGCCGATATCAACGCCCGGGGGTTATCGGTCAGGACGGCGCTGCCCCGGTCCGCGGCAAACTCCCGATAGCGGGAGAGAGCGCGGGTGAGCAGTGTGCTCACAACCCAGACCAGGATCGAGACGACGTAGATCAGAACCAGGGCGCCCAGGTTATTGTCGCGATTGCCCCCGCCGCCGAAGAGGCCCATGAAGAACCAGTTGCGCATGATCAGGAAGGCGAGCATCGATATGAAACTCGCCATCGTCAGGGTCAGCATATCCCGGTTCTTCACGTGCGAGATCTCGTGGGCGAGCACCGCCTCCAGTTCCTCGGGCGTGAGCATCCGCACGATCGAGTCAGTCACAGCCACAACGGCGTTCCTCGGGCTTCTCCCCGTAGCAAAGGCGTTCGGGACCGGCGAGGGCATCACCCCCACCTTTGGCTTCGGAAGCCCCGCTCTCACGGCAAGGCGCTCGATCGTCCGGTGCAGCTCCGGGTACTCGTCCTCCGCGACGATCCGGGTGCCCGTGCTCCAGAGCACGAGCTTATCAGAGAAGAAGAACTGGAGGAACGCCATCCCGGCAGCCACCAGCAGGAGGAACTCAAAGGGAAAGCCGAGGGCCGCGAGAATGCCCAGGAATATCAGGTAGACTATGAGGAGCAGGAGCGACGTCAGCAGCATCCTCATGGTGAGACCTAAATCGCGCGTCCATTTCATGACATAATTGTATTGGAGCGGATCCCCCTTAATACATACGTTGCCTTTTCCCCGGGCTGGCACTCCTGAACCGGGTTTTTGCGTATCCCGCACTCCTCATAGAGTGCTCTTATGTGATGAAGGCGATATATAAGGATCAAATGACGCTCAATGAAGTGACTATAAGCAGGGCCATTCTCGAGGAGCAGCACCGGACGCTCATCGATTATCTCGAGATGGACGCTGCCGTCGTCGGCGGCGGCCCCTCCGGGCTTGTCTGTGCTGCGCTCCTCGCCGGGAGAGGTGTCAGGTGCGCACTCATCGAGAAGAAACTCAGCATCGGCGGAGGCATGTGGGGCGGTGGTATGATGTTTCCCCGGATCGTCGTCCAGGACGAGGCAAGGCGGATCCTTGACCGGTTCGGCATAGCGTACCGGGAGTTTGAACCCGGCTACTACGTCGCAAAATCGGTTGAGGCGGTCTCCAAACTCACCGCCACAGCCTGTGATTCCGGCGTCGAGTTCTTCAACCTAATCGCCGTCGAGGACGTCATGATCCGCGGCGACGGCAGGCTCGGCGGCCTCGTCATCAACTGGTCGCCGGTCGATGTGGCCGGACTGCACGTCGATCCGATCACCGTGGCCTGCACCTGCACCGTCGATGCGACCGGCCACGACGCCGCGATCGCCCGGATGGTCGAACGAAAGGGTGGGAACCTCCATGTGAAGGGCGAGGGCTTCATGTGGGCCGAGCGTGCAGAATCAAAGATCCTCGAACACACGCGGGAGGTCTTCCCGGGCCTCTTCGTCACCGGGATGGCGGCAAACGCTGTCGTAGGGGAGTGTCGCATGGGACCGATCTTCGGCGGGATGCTCCTCTCCGGTGAGCGCGCCGCAGACCTGGTAGCAGAGAAGCTGGGCCGATAATATATCAAATCCTTTTTTACCGCCCCGGCATTTACCAGTATGTATGGAAGAGATCGATCCGGAGTCCCTGGCTGAGGTCGCGTACGGGATCTTTCTCGTCTTCCTCGACCGGGAACTCCGTTCCCACGGTCCATATCTCTTTGAGCGCATTGAGCAGGGAACTGATTTCAAAGCAGATCTCCATGCGATCTTCGAGCGGTTCCGGGAGGACTATCCAGCGCTCGCCGGGGCGCTTCTCCTGCGGTCTGGTGGGCTGGACACGATCTACACAGAGATCCGGGAAGGTGAGGGCACCCTCCCCTCAAAGACAACCCGGATGTACTGGATCGCCCAGGACGCGCCAGGGCCGGCAGCGAGAGGCCTCGATGATGAACAGGCGGGAAAATGGCTCATCTTCATCCCTCCCGGTGAGGTGGACGAGGCGTGGAAGAAGGTCCGGGATGAGACCGCGCGTGGAATGCTCGGGATATCGGCGAAAGTCAGTACCGCAAGACCTGATCCTGACTCCCGCGACGAGCGGGCGGTCATCTACGTCTACACCCGGGACTGGGCCGACGAGGCTGGCGTTATGCGGGTTCGCGAGCGTCTCCGCGACCTCGGCTTTGTGGAGAG
>JAAZIF010000047.1 GCA_012510335.1 Methanomicrobiales archaeon
CCCCTGAGATCGTCTACTTCGAGTTCGTCTCCCTCCCCGAGGGTGCCATGAGCACCCGGGCGGGCAAGTTCGTATCCGCCGATGACCTGGTCGAAGAGGTGGGCGCAAAGGCGTTTGAGGAGGTGACCGCCCGCCGCCCGGAGCTCCCGGAGGAGGAACGCCGGGCCATCGCAGGATCGGTCGCGATCGCCGCCATCCGCTACGACATCGTGAAGGTCTCGCCTGAGAAGAGCACGGTCTTTGACTGGGTCGAGGCGCTGAACTTCGAGCGCCAGAGCGGCCCCTACATCCAGTACGCCCACGCCCGCGCCTGCAGCATCCTCGAGAAGGCAGGCGGGTTCGAACCGGCCTACCGCTACGAGACGGAGCATGAGGTCGCTCTTGCCCGGCACATCGCGCGGTTCCCGACCGTAATCGGAGAGACCGTGGCGGAGCTCCGGCCGCACCACCTCGCCGCTTTCGCCCGCGAGCTCGCCGATCTCTTCAACGCCTTCTACCACCATGACCCCGTCCTGAAGAGTGAGGGCGAGACCAGAAACAGCCGTCTTGCACTCGTGGATGCGGTCAGAAACACCCTGAAAGAATCCCTGGAGACACTTGGTATAGATGCACTCAGAAGCATGTAAGGCCCTCCGGAGGCAGGGCTACCAGTTCGTCAACACCACCTCATCTGCGGCCGTTAAACCCTGCATGTGGAACAAGCGGGCGCTCCGGGGTGGCGATATGTGCTACAAGGCACAGTTCTACGGGATCGAGAGCCACCGTTGCATCCAGATGACCCCGACCCTCCGGTGCAACCAGCAGTGTCTCTTCTGCTGGAGGTCGTTTGAGCATGAGGTGAAAGAAGAGGAGGAGTGCCCCCCGGCCGAGATCATAGGGAGCCTCCGGCGCCTCCAGAAGAAGGCCCTCTCCGGCTACAAGGTCTCGCCCTACGTCACGCCGGAGCGGTTCGCGGAAGCCCTCGACCCCACGATGGTCGCGGTATCGCTCTCCGGGGAGCCGACATGCTACTCGCACCTCCCGGAGCTGATCGACGGCCTCAACAGTGATGGGTACACGACGTTCCTTGTCTCAAACGGCACCCGGCCGGATGTCCTCGCCCGGTGCCGGCCCTACCAGGTTTACATCTCCCTGGATGCCCCTGACCGGAAGACTTACCTGGGTCTCTGCCGGCCCCGCGAGGATTACTGGGACCGGATACAGGAGAGCCTCGCGGGGCTTGCCACCAGGCGATCGGCCATCCGCACCACGGTGGTGCGCGGCTACAACGATTTTGCGCCCGAGCGCTACGCGGCGATCTACCAGGACTCCGGGGCACGCTTCGTGGAGGTGAAGGGTTATATGTACCTGGGATACAGTAGAAAGCGGTTGAAGCGGGAGCAGATGCCGGAACATGGTGAGATCCGGGCGTTTGCTGAAGAGATCGCCGAACACTGTGATTATTCCATCAAGGATGAGAGCCCGGTGAGCCGGGTGGTCTGTCTGGAGCGGGACATATGAGATTTGATGTGGAAGAGTTCAGGAAGAAGGCAAAAGAAGACTTTGAGCGCGCCTGGCATGAAGGCCCGTCGGTACTGACCCCGGCGGGGGTCGAGGGCCGGTACCCCCGCCTGAGGTACACCAGGGCCCCGGCGCACCCGATATTTGAGATCACCCAGAGGCTTCGCGAGACCTACCTCTCGATGGGGTTTACTGAGGCGATGAACCCCCTGATCGTCGAGGAGGCGGATATCTACCGACAATTCGGGCCCGAGGCGATGGCTGTCCTTGACCGGGTCTTCTACATAGGCGGTCTGCCGCGCCCGAACGTAGGGATCGCCCAGAGACAGGTCGCAGGGATCGAGGCGATCCTCGGTCGCCCGGTCTTGCATGAGACTGAAGATAAGCTCCGTGAGACCCTCCACGGCTACAAGAAGGGGGCGATCGACGGCGATGAACTGACGCACGAGCTCGCGGTCGTGCTTGAGGCCGATGACGCCGCCGTGGTCCGTATCATGGACGAGGTCTTCCCTGAGTTCCGGGCGCTCGCCCCCGAGTCGTCGAGAAACACCCTCCGGAGCCATATGACGAGCGGCTGGTTCCTGACACTCGCGGCGATCTGGGAGAAACGCCACCTCCCGATCCGGCTCTTCTCGGTGGACCGCTGCTTCCGGCGCGAGCAGGAGGAGGGGCCCACCCGCCTTATGGCCTACCACTCGGCCTCCTGCGTCGTCGCGGGGGCAGATGTCACCCTTGAGGAGGGCAAAGCCGTCAGCGAGGCGCTCCTCTCGGCGTTCGGGTTTACCGAGTTCCGGTTCCAGCCTGACGAGAAACGCTCGAAGTACTACATGCCCGGCACCCAGACCGAGGTCTACGCCCGCCACCCGGCCCTCGACTGGGTCGAGGTCGCCACGTTCGGTATATACTCGCCCTCGGCGCTCGCGGAGTACGGTATAGGTGTGCCGGTGATGAACCTGGGTCTCGGTGTGGAGAGGCTCGCGATGATCGCCTACCAGTCAAACGATATCCGGGAGCTCTCCTACCCGCAGTTCTACCCGCAGCCCCTCTCCGACCGCCAGATCGCCGGCGCCGTCCACCTCCGCGCAGAGCCCGCATCCACGACCGGGAAGCGGATGGCTGAGGCGATCCAGGATGTGGCCGCCGCAAACGCCACCGCGCCGGGGCCGTGCTCGTTCGCCGCCTGGAAGGGCGAGATCTCAGGGCACGTGGTGGAGGTGATCGTAGAAGAGCCTGAGTCGGGCTCGAAGCTCTGCGGGCCTGCCTGTGCGAATGAGGTCTTCGTCCACAACGGCGCAGTGCTCGGTGTGCCGGATCTCCCGAAATGGGCGGAGGTCCGGCAGAACGGGGTATCCACCGGCATCACCTACCTCGCTGCCGCAGCAAACCTCGCCGCCGCCCGCATAGAAGAGGCGGCGCGGTGTGGGGAAGAGACCCGTGTCCAGCTAAAGATGGCAAAACTCCCTTCAGACATCAACCTGCGCATCGAGGAGTACGCGATGCGGTACATCACCGACCATAACAAGAAAGTGGATCTCAGGGGGCCGGTCTTCCTGACGGCGAGATCGGTCATCCTGGAGCGACCGACTCAATAATACCTTTCTCCCGTCCCTTTTTTCTCCCCGGTGCTCCCCTATCGCACGCGATGCATCTCCAGAGCAGGGGTATCACGTCCCGCTGAGCAGTCAGGTTGAAGCGGGCCTTGCTCGGGGTGAGCCCTACCTTGATCGAGTAGGCTTGCTGCGGCATCACCGCAAAGAGATCCTCGTCGGTCCGGTCGTCCCCTATGGCGAGGGTGAAGTCCCAGGTGTTTTTGGAGATCCAGTTCAGCGCAGCCCTCCCTTTGTTGATGACGGTGTTCTTGATCTCGATGATCCGACTCCCTTCCATGACGCTGACGTCGAGGTTCGATGTCAGGTGCAGGAGGTCGTCCTTTAGATCCTTTGCCCGCTGTGCGCCGAGCGTCGGTTCGGTCCGCCGGTAGTGCCAGACGAGGGAATAGTCCTTCTCCTCAATGAAGGCGCCGGGGGTGCGGTCGGTGTAGAGTTCGAGGATGGGGTAGATCTCCCCTTTCCACTCATCCGAGAGTGCCTCTGGCATCTCCCACTCGCCTCCCCGCTCCTTTATCCAGACGCCGTGTTCGGCGATGATCCCGATATCCATCGCTCCAAACCAGGCCTCCAGGGTATGCCGATCCCTGCCGCTGATCACCACCACCTCATTTGAGGCTGCACGGGAGAGCTCCTCGAGCACATCGCGCGTGGCCCTGGTGGGGACCGCCATCCCGGGTTTTGCAGCGAAAGGAACCAGCGTGCCGTCGTAGTCGAGGAGGAGGAGACGGCTCTTGCCGGAAGCGTAGTCATCGGTCAGCTGATCCCGGATCGCGGGGGTGATGATCTGTTCGGAGCGCGCGACCTGGACCGCTCGCGCATCGCCAAGCCGGGTCAGGAAGTCCCCGACCCAGTGCTCGATATCGTAGCGCATCAGCCTCTTCTGCATGGTCCGGTTCCGTTCGACCTGTTCCTTCTCCGGCATGGCGAGCGCTGCCTCGATCGCCTCGATCACCGCATCCTGGTCGTTTGGGTTGACGATGATCGCTTCCCCGA
>JAAZIF010000310.1 GCA_012510335.1 Methanomicrobiales archaeon
CCCATGATCTTCGTAAACTCCGGGTTATCGAGGAGGTTCTCGAGGTGGGCCGAACACATCAGGCGGCTCACCATCTCCGGGAAGATCGCATCGTATATAGTCGGCGAGCCCTTCGATGCCCAGACGAACCTCTCAAGGCCGTAGCCGGTATCGACGATATTCAGCCGCATCGGGTAGTAGAGGTCACCGTTGATATCGACGGGCGGCCGATCACTCTTCTGCCGGCTGAGGTTCATGAAGACCAGTGTCGCGACCTCAAGGCCCCCGATGAGAACCTCGACGGATGGTCCGGCGTTCCCGCCGCCGAACCAGGGGTTCTCCTTGTAGCTGACCCGGTCGAGATCTCCGCCGATGGATGTGATGAACTCATCACAGAGGGCCACCGTCTCGTCCTTCCAGTAGATCTGCTCTTCCGGGGTGTTAAAGGCGTGGTGTGCCATCATCTCAAAGAGCGTCAGGTGACGGCCCGACCTCCCCACGGAGTCGAGATCGTTCAAGCGGATGCAGGGCTGAGATATGGTGAGCGGGTTTGCCGGCGGCGGAACGACACCGCTCGTTATGAATGGTTGGAAATCGGCGATGGATGCTATGGTGAGGTAGATATCGTCTCTCCAGCGGGCGGCTACGGGATATCGCTCAAGGCGCGTATGGCCGTGCCGCTCGAAGAACGAGAGGAACGCCTCCCTCATCTCGTCAATGGTATGGGGCTTAAAGACCGGATTGCCGATGAAGCTATACGTCACACATGGAGCGTCTCCGCAGAACTCCTGTTCGGGATCCCGGGTCCAGAAGGCCGCCCCGCAGCTCTTGCAGACCTTCCGCTCAAATCCTTGAGATCGGAAATAATCGAGCGTATACTCTTCTTCGAGCATTGAAAATCACGTAGTACGATCAGGTACGACCGGAACGGATATAGTTGTTTGCGCAGGATCGCTCACCGTTTCCAGACATCCAGGTACCAGAGATCGTAGGATTCATATAGCCCCGTCCGCTCTGCGATACGCACCGCAAGTATGTGCCAGCATTCACGTCCCCGGAAGAGGAAGTCGCTGCAGGTGCAGAAGTCTTCCTCAACGATATACTCATCATTGTGTCCTACAACGACGTAGAAGTCCAGGTAGTGCTTCACCCGTCGTTCATCTATGGCGGTGAGCGCTTTTCGCCCCCGGTCCTTGTAGGTTCCCTCGATAGAGTTACGAAGCTCATCCGTCAGCACCCGGTACTCCGCGATCTTCTCCCAGACCCCCCTCATGGAATTATAGCTACGTGTGGCGGGTCAGGGATATAATGCCATCCCATACGGGAAGCAAGGGCCTCCATGGCCGGCGCCTCGAGCGCGTAGTGGGTGGCCTCCAGGCAGGGGATGGGTGATGCACGGGCCACGCTGTGCTTCAGCTCCGCCGAGAGGAAGGCGTCCGCCCCGAGATCGGCGGCCTCACGGATCAGGTCGAGATCAAAGCCACTCCCCCCCACGACCGCGAGGCGCCGGATCGTATCAATCTCTCCGTAGACCCGCATCCCCCCGCCCGGGAGACGGCGGGCGATCTCTTCGGGGTTGAGCGTGCAGTCGCCGACGATGCCGGCGGCCATCCGTTCGGTCCGCTGGAGGTCGAGTATTGAGGCCAGGATGTCGTTCACGCCGCCCTCAGCGTGGTCGAAGTTCGTGTGCATTACGTAGAGATTCATGCCGGTGGCGAGGAGTATCCGGAGCAGGTGCGAGGTCGGGCCCCTGACCGCCGTGATCGGGGTCCAGAGGGGGGTGTGGTGGACGACCAGCATGGCGGCTTTCATGGCGGCGGCGGCCTCAACCACCCTCTGCGTGGCATCGAGCGCGCAGCATATGGTCCGGACCTCTCTTTTCCCCTCGACGACGAGCCCGATCCGCCCGGCATCGTATTCCTCGGCCAGCTCAGG
>JAAZIF010000311.1 GCA_012510335.1 Methanomicrobiales archaeon
GAGTGCTACATCATGGGCGCGGCCAAGCGCACAAACCGCCTCGCACAGGTCGGCATATTCATGGGTGCCGAGCGGATCGAGGTGGAGGAGCTCGCCGCCGGCAACATCGCCGCAGTTACGGGCTTAAAAGATGCCATCGTCGGTTCAACCGTCTCGACACTCATCGATATGATGCCCTTCGAGTCGCTGAAGCACTACTCCGAGCCGGTCATGACGGTCGCCGTCGAGGCGAAGAGCATGAAGGATCTCCCGAAGCTCGTCGAGGTTCTCCGCCAGGTGGCAAAGGAGGATCCGACGGTCCAGGTCTCGATCAACGAGGAGACCGGCGAACACCTGATCAGCGGCATGGGTGAACTTCACCTCGAGATCATAACCGGCCGCATCAAGCGCGACAAGGGTGTCGAGATCATCACCTCCCCGCCGATAGTCGTCTACCGCGAGACGATCACGGGCACAGCCGGGCCGGTCGAGGGGAAGTCGCCGAACCGCCACAACCGGTTCTATCTTGAGGTCGAGCCGATGGAGCCGGCGGTCGTGAAGCTGATCCAGGAAGGCGAGATATCGATGAACCAGCAGGCGATCGAGCGGCGCGATATCCTCATCGAGGCCGGCATGGATAAGGATGAGGCGAGAAACGTCAGGGCGATCCATGGGACGAATATGTTCCTCGATATGACGAAGGGCATCCAGTATCTCAACGAGACGATGGAACTGGTTCTCGATGGCTGGCGTGAGGCGATCCGCGGCGGTCCTCTCGCCGATGAACTGGTCCAGAACCTCAAGGTGCGGCTCGTGGATGTGAAACTTCACGAGGATGCCATCCACCGAGGCCCTGCCCAGGTCATCCCGGCAGTCAGGAGCGCCGTCAAGGGCGGTATGCTGATGGCCGGGGATTCCCTCCTTGAGCCCATGCAGAAGATCCAGATCACGGTCCCGAGCGATCAGATGGGCGCGGCGACCTCGCAGATCCAGGGCCGGCGCGGCCAGGTCTTCGATATGCTGAGCGAAGGCGACACGGTTACGATCGTCGGAAAAGCGCCGGTCGCCGAGCTCTTTGGGTTTGCCGGGGATCTCCGGTCCGCCACCGAGGGCCGCGCCATGTGGAGCACCGAGTTTGCCGGGTTTGAACTGATCCCCTCCGGAATCGCTGATGAAGTGGTCAGGAGCATCCGCCGGCGCAAGGGCCTGAAGGATCAACTCCCGCGGCCTGATGACTACCTCTCATAATTCTTGAACCGGATACCCTCATTTTTTCCCGGGCATAAGCGGGTTGAACCTGCCGATCCCCGGGCGCATATCGCGATTGGCAGGGGCTCCCGGGGGTTCGTCCTCACATCGTAAGGGGTGCCGGCGGTTGGGAGAAAAGGGGAGGGGGTGTCCCGGATCCGCCGCACTGAGATTATCTATCGTTTTCCTGCCGTCATGAGCAGCCCGCATATACCGATCGCTGCGGCCGCGATCAGGCCGGGGAGGGGGGCCTGAATCCCCGGAGTGGGTGTCTGCGTCAGCGGGGTTGTTGCCTCTGCCGTAACAGTCGGTATCACGGTCTCAGCAGGGGGCTTTGTTGTAGCGGTCTCGGCCGGCGTGGCTGCCGGAGCGGGAATGAATATGATGATGTGCTCAAGGAGGCCATCTTTCTCGCTATACAAGAAATAACGACCGTATTTGCCGCCGAAGGCTCTATCGTTGATCTTGAGGTAAGCGTCGTTCGGCACACCGATCACCCACTCTACCCTCTTTGCAGGGTTGTCATCCTTGTAGCGCCTGAGACCCGTGATCGGGTTAAACGTATCGGGGTTGCGGAGATTGACAAGGTCAAGGACAAGCGGTTCATGTCCCACCTCGATCGTCTCGCCGGGCTGTACCACACGCAGATCCGCTCCACCTGCGGATACCGGGGTGATTGGCCCTAGAACAAGGACCGTCAGGAAAATGAGGAGATATCGCGACACCGTTCTCTCATATGTCATAGTAGACCCCTTGCTTTCCACACCATATATGCGTATTGTAACGCAACCTCACCGCATAAATTTCTATCCATACCGAATCGTTGATGCGGTGATGGCGAACCTCGATCAGGGTTGCATGGGGAACGGGGGGTGAACTTCCCTGTTCCGCTACCGCCAGAGGGCGGGGATGGGGC
>JAAZIF010000395.1 GCA_012510335.1 Methanomicrobiales archaeon
GACAAGATTTGAAAGCCTTCAGCAATCAGTTTGCTGATATTGCAGAATCCGTCATGCCATCCGTAGTAACCATAACAGCACAAAGAGTAACCAAGATTCGGAACCCTTTCGGAGATTTTAATTTTCCTTTTGAGCTTTTTGGTTTCAATATGCCACAAAAGGAGCGTGAATTCCGGAGTTCGGCCCTGGGTTCCGGCGTGATTGTAAACGAGGGCTATGTTATCACAAACAATCATGTCATTGAAAACGCAGACGAGATTATGATTGTGTTGAATGATAAGCGTGAGTTTAAAGCAAAAGTAGTGGGAGCTGATTCCAAGACGGATATTGCCATACTTCAAATAGACGATAAAAAACTGCCTTCGGCAAACCTCGGTGATTCCGACAAACTGCGTGTTGGAGAGTGGGTTCTGGCAATCGGCAGCCCCTTTAGTACACGTCTTGGGAATACAGTAACACACGGGATAATTTCCGGCCTTTCGCGTTCCGGCATGCAGCTGAGCACTTACGAAAGTTATATTCAAACCGATGCATCCATCAATCCGGGAAATTCCGGCGGGGCTTTGGTTAACTTGAACGGCGAAGTTATTGGGATTAACTCCGCCATTCTCAGTCGCTCGGGAGGATCTGACGGCATCGGCTTCGCCATTCCAATTAATCTTGCAAAAAAAGTGATGAATGATATTTTGACCAAAGGCCGTGTAGTGCGGGCTTGGTTGGGTGTAAGCATTCAGGACTTAAGCGGCGAGCTATCAAAATCTCTTGGTTTAAAAGATGTTAAAGGAGTATTGATCTCCGATGTAATGAAAAGCAGCCCCGCAGAAGACGCGAAGCTGAAATCCGGTGACGTTATTGTAAAAGTCAATGAACAAAGTGTGAGTGAGCCCGCTGAACTACAAATGAATATTTCCTCGCGTAGTCCCGGAGAAACAGTAAAGTTAGAGCTTATCCGCGATGGGAAGACCCGCAGCATCAGCGTTAAGTTGGGAGAACTTCCGGAAGATGAAGCAGTGGCTGCTATTAGCACTCAGGAACGTGTTGATTTGGGTTTCTCTGTCACAGAAAATAATGCAGAGCTTGCCGAGAAATATGGCTTAAGCAGCGAGGAAGGAGTTGTTATTTCCTCAATAAAAAGTACTTCTGAGGCACAGCAAAAAGGACTTAAAGTCGGCGATCGCATTGTTGAGATTGAGCGCAAAAGTATTGCAAACCCGGATGATTTTAACAAGGCTCTTAGCAATGTAAAAAAAGATCAGGTTATCTTGATATTGCTGGAAGTCCGAGGTGGAAAACGCTTCGTTACTATTCGCGCTAATTAAGGTTTAAAAAAAACAATATTATAAACAGGGGAGTATCTGCTCCTCTGTTTTTTTTATTATCTGTTTTTTGCTAAAGCCGAAAAATTACCTTATAAAACATCCCGGCGTCGGTCGAGATTTCGATAATGAATTGCTTCGCTAAGATGTGCAGCTGAGATGTCTTCAGCCGCATCAAGATCTGCAATGC
>JAAZIF010000048.1 GCA_012510335.1 Methanomicrobiales archaeon
CCACCCTGCCGGGACAAGAACCAGAGGCTTACTTCACGGTCTCTTTGACCTTATCGACGACGTCCTGAAAAAAGCTCTTTCCCTTCTTTGCACCCTTCGGAGGAGGTCTCTTCCCCTCGATCTCGAGCAGGCGCGCGTAGAGATCGCGTTCCTCATCTGTCAGGCGATCAGGCACGACGATACGCACCCGCACCAGCATATCCCCGGGCTTCGTCTGCCACCGCACTCCCTCGCCCGGTATCCTCAGCCCGGTGTTATGCTGCACGCCGGCCGGGATACCAAGGACGACCGTCCGCCTATCGATCGTCTGCACCTCGATCTCCGAACCCAGGGTTGCCTGGGCCGGGGTGATATCGACGGCCGTCTCAAGGTCGTCGCCCCGGCGGGTGAACGTCCTGTGCGGCGCGACGCTGATCTCGATGAAGAGATCCCCGCCCGGCGCCCCGTACTCTCCGGCGTCGCCATAGCCCTCCATCCGAAGGCGCATACCGGTATCCACGCCCGGCGGGATCCTGACCTTCACGGTCTGCCGGGCACGCTGGTGTCCGCTGCCGCCACAGGTCTTGCACCTGGATTCAGGGATCCGCCCCCGCCCGCCGCATGTGGTGCAGGTGCTCATCCGGACAAAATTCCCGAAGATAGACTGGCTCATCTGTCGCATCTGGCCGCTCCCGCCGCAGGTCGAGCATGTGGTGAACTTCCTCGTCTCGCTCCCTGAACCGTCACACGCAGGACAGGGCTCGATATGATCGAGGGAGACCTCCTTCTCGGTCCCGAAGACCGCCTCCTCAAGCGTGACCTGCTGCTTCATAAGGAGGTCGGCCCCGGGGCGCGGACCGGCCCGCTGCCGGCCCCCGCCACCAAAGAACGTCTCGAATATATCCCCGAACCCTGAGAAGTCAGCGCTGAATCCGCCGGAGAACCCTCCGCCGCCGGAGTACGAGCCTTTGGACGCGCTGCTATAGGCGGTATGCCCCATCCGATCGTACTGGGCGCGTTTCTGGGAGTCGGAGAGGACGCTGTAAGCCTCGTTGATCTTCTTGAACCTCTCCTCAGCTCCCGGATCCTTGCAGACATCGGGATGGTATTTTCGTGCCAGGCTCCGGTAGGCTTTTTTGATCTCCTTCTCGTCAGCGCTTCGCGGAACGCCGAGGATATCGTAGTAGCTGTCCGGACCCATCACCCTCACTCTTCTTTGACTTCGTAATCAGCATCGACGACGGTATCATCATCCTTCTTCGCAGCCCCATCCGCCTGTTGCTGGGCGGCCTGGGCCTGCTGATACATCTTTGTTGTAACTGCATATACCGCTTCGGTCAGGGCATCCACCTTCTGCCTGATCGCCTCAAGGTCATCACCCTCAAGCGCCTTCTTAAGATCGGTGATACCCTCCTCGATCTTCTGCCGCTCAGAGGCATCGATCATATCCTTTGCATCCTTCAGGGCCCGCTCTGCGGTGAAGATAGCGGTATCAGCGGTGTTGCGGAGATCGATCTCCTCGCGCTTCTTCTGATCCTCCTTCTCAAATTTCTTCGCATCGCCCATCATCCGCTGGATTTCGGCTTCAGAGGGGCGGGAATCCTGCGGTTTGATGGTGATCGACTGCTCGTTCCCGGTGCCGAGATCCTTTGCCGAGACGTGGACGATCCCGTTTGCATCGATATCGAATGTGACATCGATCTGCGGGATGCCCCGGGGTGCGGGTGGAATCCCGGTGAGCTGGAACCTGCCCAGAGTGAAGTTATCCTTCGCAAGCGCCCTCTCCCCCTGCATAACATGGATCTCAACCGATGTCTGGCTGTCAGCGGCGGTCGAGAATATCTGGCTCTTCCTTGTGGGTATGGTGGTGTTGCGCTCGATGAGCTTGGTCGCTATACCCCCGAGCGTCTCGATGCCGAGGGAGAGCGGGGTCACGTCCAGGAGCAGGACGTCCTTGGTCTCGCCCGTGAGCACGCCGCCCTGGATGGCGGCACCCAGAGCGACACACTCATCGGGGTTGATACCCTTATCGGGTTCCTTCTTGAGAACCCTCTTCACGGTCTCCTGGACGAGCGGCACCCGGGTCGAGCCTCCAACGAGAAGAACATGGTCGATATCGCCGGCGCTCAGTTTGGCGTCGGCGAGCGCTTGCTTCACCGGCCCGAGGGTCGAGTCGACCAGATCGGTGATGAGCTGCTCGAACTTAGCGCGGGTAAGATCAACATCCAGGAACTTAGGACCGCTCTCGGTCGTGGTGATGTAGGGGAGGTTGATGTTCGTCTTCTGGACGGTGGATAGCTCGATCTTTGCGGTCTCGGCCGCATCCCGCAGGCGCTGCATGGCGACCGGATCCTTCCTGAGGTCGACGCCCTCCTTCTTCTTGAACTCGCCAATCAGGTAATCGGCGACCAGTTCATCGAAGTCATCGCCGCCGAGACGGTTGTTGCCGGCGGTTGACTTGACCTCAAAGACGCCGTCGCCGAGCTGGAGGATGGAGACATCGAACGTCCCGCCCCCGAGGTCGTAGACGAGCACCGTCGCATCGCCCTCCTTATCGATACCGTAGGAGAGGGCGCTTGCGGTCGGTTCGTTGATGATCCGGAGTACCTCAAGGCCGGCGATGGTTCCTGCATCCTTCGTCGCCTGCCTCTGGGCATCGTTGAAGTATGCCGGCACCGTGACGACGGCCTTCTTGATCTTCTCACCCAGGTACTCCTCTGCATCCAGTTTCAGTTTCTGGAGGATCATCGCAGAGATCTCCTGCGGTGTGTAACTCTTATCCCCGATGGTGTTCTTCTCGCTCGTTCCCATCTTACGCTTGATCGACTGGATGGTACGATTCGGGTTCGTGATCGCCTGCCTCTTTGCGACGTTGCCGACCAGCCGCTCGCCGTCCTTGGTGAACGCTACGACCGATGGGGTGGTTCTGCCGCCCTCGGCGTTGGCGATGATCACCGCCTGCCCGCCTTCCATGATCGCCATGCATGAGTTGGTTGTTCCAAGATCGATACCAAGAACTTTCTCTGAAGCCATGTGTTTATTCCTCCAATCCTCTAGATACCACGACTTTTGCACATCTGATGACTTTATCCTGCATGCAATACCCGCAGATGACCTCATCGATCACAATGCCTTCCTCTGCATCAGAAGTAATGTAGGCGATTGCCTCCTGCCGCTCCGGGTCGAAAGGGTGGTTTCTGGATTCGATGGGCTTTATGCCATGCCGGTCGAGGATCGTCGTGAAGAGTTTTTTTATCTGCTCCATCCCTTCCCGGAGGCCTGCACCATCGGCCTTTTCCGCCCGCTCGAAGTTATCCATGACTTCGAGCAACTCTACCGCGAAATCTTCGATGGCGAAGGTTGTGCGAGCCTCGATCTCCCGGGCCATCCTCTTGCGATAGTTGTCGAAATCTGCTGCAAGGCGAAGATAACGATTGTTAAGGTCGTCATATGCCCTCTGCAGATCTTCAAGCGCCGGAGATGCTGCATCCGCCTCTTCTGCGAGACCCTGTTGCCTCTCGTTTAGTTCGGATGTTTCCTCCATCATACGCCTTACCTGATTGAGAATGCTATAACGTACTGGTATGATTATTTATTGTAATGTAGTTCTATATATCATTGACGGATGCTGCAGGAACCTGACCCCTATATGAGGTCCGTTCTCTAATTGGAGGTCTAATCGGCAATATTCCCCGGAATATTCGGATCGGCGGGAGTCAGCCTTAATCCAAGAGAGTGAAAGGCAGTTGGTTTTGCTGGCAACGCCACATATATCTCTGCATCTTGCTCATTGATAACCATGAAGTGGGCACTGCTCTCTGTCTGGGATAAAGCGGGCATCACCGATCTTGCAAAAGTGCTCGTAAAACACGATTACCGGATCCTGAGTTCTGGCGGCACCGGGGCCGTGCTTCAGCAGGCGGGGGTTTCCTACACCGATATCTCCGCCTACACCGGATTTCCTGAGATGATGAGTGGGCGGGTAAAGACCCTTCACCCCAGGGTGCATGGGGGCATCCTCGGCCGCCGCGGCATCGATGACGCCGTTATGCAGGAGTACAGCATCGAGCCTATCGACCTTGTTGTGGTAAACCTCTATCCTTTCGAGGCAATGAGCGCCGCCGGGCTCTCGCTCGATGCGATCATCGAGTACATCGATATCGGCGGTCCGGCGATGGTGCGGGGGGCGGCAAAGAACCATAAGTATGTGGCGGTCGTGGTGGATCCTGCCGACTATCGCATGGCGGAGGATGCGGTCCGGCGTGGTGGTTTTACGGCTGAGGAGCGTCTGAGCCTTGCCACAAAGGCGTTTGCCAGGATGGCGGCCTACGATGGCGCGATCACAAACTACCTCACCGGCATCGATAGACCATTCCCGGAGGTTCTCACCGTCCAGTTCGGGAACGGGCGGGCTCTCCGGTATGGTGAGAACCCGCACCAGGCGGCAGCGGTCTATGGGGATTCCGGTATCGCCGCGGTGGAACCGCTCCAGGGCAGGCAGATGTCATACAACAACTACCTCGATCTCGACGCCGCGGTCGGGCTGCTCCGGGAGTTTGATGAGTGTGCTGCAGTCATCGTCAAGCATAACAACCCCTGCGGCGTCGCGACAGGCGAGAATGCCCTCGATACCTACATCGCTGCCCGTGAAGTCGACCCGGTATCGGCCTATGGTTCTATCATCGCCATAAATCGCGAGGTTACTGGAGATCTCGCCCGGGAGATCACGAGGACGTTCGTCGAGGTCGTGATCGCTCCTTCATACGCCCCGGAGGCGCTCGCGATCATGAAGGCAAAGGAGAATATGCGGGTGCTCAGGCTCCCTGAGATGGTGATGAGGGATGAGATCCGGAGCATCGACGGCGGCGCCCTGGTCCAGCGGACTGAACCTTACCGTGAGGACTGGAAGGTCGTGACCGAGCGGGATCCCACCGCCCACGAGATGCGGGCGATGGATCTCGCCCTGAAGGTCTGCCGGCACACGAAGAGCAACGCCATAGTATTTGCAGATGAACGGGTGGTTCTCGGGATCGGTGCCGGGCAGATGAACCGGGTCGAGTCAGCGGAGATCGCGGTCAGGAAAGCCAGAAAAACCCTCGCAGGTTCAGCGGTCGCCTCAGATGCCTTCCTGCCGTTCCCGGACACACTGGAGGTTGCGGCGGCGGCAGGCGCGACGGCGCTCGTCCAGCCGGGCGGCTCGATACGCGATGTAGAGGTCATAGATGCAGCAAACCGGCTCAATGTCACGATGATCTTTACGGGCGTGCGACATTTCCGGCACTGAAGGCCGTTCCAGACATTTTTTTGCCGGGCTCCTGCAGGGACTGCCGATGGAGGTGGCAGCCGGGTTAGCCCGGGGCTGTGCGAAGCATCTCTGCAGGGCCGGGCATTTGCAAGTCAACTACCCCACCCAAGTGTACTGGGATCGCCTGAAGGCAATTCCGGGACAGGCAGACGGCATTCCTCCCCGCACCTGTTGGCCGGGGCCTCCTGCCTATACGAAGTGACTGATACAGGCTGGAGCACAATCCCATGGTCCCACAAAAAATAACATGATACCCATGGGGCCACATGCATACCGGATGAAAAAGGGGAGGGGCATTTTCATACGAAACCGGAGGTCGAGAGTGTGGTGCGCACCGTTACCGGTGCCAGTATTACACCCCCGGGGGTGAATTGCCGGGTCAATACATAGATTGCCGCCTGGCCGGGCAGAATGAGCCGGCGATGGCTATCTAACAGTTACCGGCGATGCATTTGATTGTGACCGGAACCCTGCAACTTGAACCGCCTGATGTTTGCGATATTCGCATCTATTGCGGTTCTCAGACATTCATCATCGATCACCTCTTTTCCCTGTCTTACCGCAAGCCTTCCCGCTTCTCTAATCACAAACGTAACATCAGAGAACGGGTGCCCTGCCAATAATACCGAGATCGCATGTATATCTACATCGTCAGAAACCGGGAGATCCATTAGAACATGCTCCAGGAGGAGCTCGACCTCAACCTGAGTCGGATACGTCAGTTCAATTTTGTGATCGAATCTGCCTGTTCTGACAATCGCAGGATCGATCTCTTCAAGCATATTCGTCATCGCAAATATCAGAACTTTCTTGCTGATGGCTTCAGGGATCCTTCGCAGGAATTCAGCAATCTCTTCGACATGATGCAGACCAGAAGACATCGCTGCTGCTCTGGATGTCAGATATGCTTCCATCTCATCGATAATTAAAACAGATGGGGCATCTCGAATCGCCTGGTCGAAGACCTCTGATATCTTTTTGCTCGTATCGTGGATAAAGGGGCTTGCAATGGATTCGGAGTTGATCTCGTAGCATGGCCACCCAATGAATTCTGCGAGTTTCCTTACCGCAAACGTTTTCCCACAACCGGGCGGGCCATAGATGATCGTCGCAGCCGGGAACTCGATCCCCATTCGTCTGTATTTTTCTTCGTCTCGAACTATGTCGATGATATGGTCATTGAAGAAATCCTCCAGCTCAGGTCTTCCCGGAAGTTCAAATTTACCCCTCCCCTCTATTACAGCCTCTGATTCACCTTCATCCTCCAGGTCATCAAACATATCATCCAGATTTACATTCATTCCTGCAGCACTTATGACCCGGGTCAGATCAGTAAGGGAATATTCGGAGCTGAGAAAGTTTCTCAGCCTGCGGAACGAATCAGTGGATATCCTGACACCACCGGTGAGCCAGGTTCCAAGAACAGTCTGATCATCAAATGGTTTATCTTCCGAGAATGTTGGAAACAGGCGTGACAGTTCCTGGATGTAAATCGCATCATGAAGAGGGACATCCGGCGCGATATCGCGTGTCTTCTTTATGGCAGCCGCGAACGATAGGGCATTGGCCGGCCCCTTTAAAAATGGCCCTGTCTGGATGTTCGATATGGCTTGCCCACGCCTGGCAACGAATAGGTAATATCCCTCTTTCACAGCGGCGATACGTTCAAACGATTCCGGATCCAGTAACCCTTGCACTCCAAGTTTGTTGTAGAGGCGCGGTTTCAGCAGGAGTACCCTGTTGCCCTGATCGCTGGATAAGATCTGCCACTCTTCGCGACTGGCGAGAATACTTTTTATCGTTATATTGCCGGATACCTGGAAGCCTGAGGGAAGCCAGCTCTCACTCATACTCACCTATCACCTAACCTCGGAAGGATGTTATTCACCACATCCTGCGGCAGCAGATCCAGCAGCATGGAGTTTACTGTGCGCAGGTTGTCTATATCGGCTTTAGCGAGATAGGCATCTCCCCGTCTCTTCAGATCAAAGAATGTCCGGGTGTCATCATATTCATCCGGATCTTCTATAAGATCCTTATAGATCTGAGTAACATACCAATCCTGAGACCAGTACAGCAGTCTTCCTGAACGGGCGTGGAAATCATCGCATAACTCTTCAAATTCATTGGATTTGAGAGAGATTGCGCGCTCTGCTGAGTTGATCAACCTTTCCAGAGTCCTGATCTCTGAGGGTAATATCCCCTGCATGCCTTCCATATCACCGTAGATATCCTTCATTTCGTCAAGCTCTCTTTCACGCATTACCTGCATGTGATCTCGCCGTATCTCATCCAGCATTCTTCTGGAGGCAAGCTGATCCTCATGCATCTTCATCATGGACTCGGGATCATCGCGGCGCATATCAGATGCTTTTTCGTTGATCTCCCTGACCCTATCAAGCCTCGAATCATCAATATCATCTGATATTTCATCAATACGCTGTAGCATCTCTTCAGCATTCTCAGCTATCTCCTGAGCGGAAGGCATGTTAACCTCCCCGCTGTATGTCCCTTCAAAGGTTGCACCTATCGACGGGACAGATACCTCGATATGGATATTCTCTGCGTTGTTTATCTCGTAGTTGCAGATCAGTTCATCGCCGGTCTTTATGATGCCACGATCGAAATCTGAACCGGAGATCTTCAGGACTCCGATGAAGCGGTTATCTGTGATGGGAAATTGTATATTTCCCTCCCAGAGGTTGATGTTTAGAATCGTCTTCGCATCCCCGGCTTTGATGTCGGCGGTTGAGCGGAGAGAAATAACGCCCTCTTTAGGCAGATCGTCACCCTCTCTCACAAGGTAATGCAGCACAGAGTTACTCTCCAATTTTTTAAGGATTTCCAGACCTATGGAGTGGGATGCCGGGATGGAGACCGAGCTGACAAGAGTCCTTGTGATAACGATCGTGCTGGATGGGAGGGGGATGGCCTGACCGGACCTATCGTAGACAGATACCGTGAATCTGTTCTCCCCCATCTTCATAAGCGACAGAGAAACTGAAGATTTATCTTCCAGAGGAACCCTTCCTGTCGTCGTCCCGGTGTCATTGCTCACTATCTCAAAAGTAAACCCGCCATATCCAGAACCGTTCAGGCGAACAACTGCTTTTGTGGATTCAGCGGTTGTTCTGGCGATATATCTGAATGAAATATCTTTTGCATTCAAAGCCCCTCCAGACGATTTTGAAACAACAGAACCCTTGCCTGAATCTGATATGCTGTCCCAGTCAATTGATTCGGCATAGATGCTTGCTCCTTCTGCAACAGCGGTCATCGGGTTCAAATCCATGGCCGCTTTGATCCCTAACCGGGAAGCAACCTCGTCGCGGAGTGGTTTATAGTTAGGTGGACCGCCGATGAATACGATCTTCTCTATATCGTCGGGTTTGAGGTTAACCTTTGCAAGGGCTTCGCGTGTTGCCTCAACCGTGGAATCCACAAGATCCCCGATCAGGCCATTTAATCGGGATCGGGTGAGGGAGATATCGATGTAGATCTCGTTTCCTTCCAGGTCGACCGTCCGTATCTCGAATTCTCCAAGATAAATTTGTGTCTCCTCCTGAGTGGATAACCCGATCTTCGCCCACTCAACTGAACGCTCCGCATAACGACAGAGTGTCTTATATCGCGGATCGCTCTGAAAATCTGGAGGTAGTACAAAGTTCTCCAGAAGCCAGGGAGTGAGGATCTCTGTGAAGATCTTGCGGTCTATATCGCGCCCGCCGCACATCTCGATCCCTCCCTGCGTCAGGAGGTTAACTTTCCCTCCGATGTTCTCGGCAATCGAGACATCGAATGTTCCACCTCCAAGATCATAGATGATGAAGATCCCATCCTGTTTTTTGGTCTTCATCAGACTCATGATCGCAGCGACAGGCTCTTGCATGAGGGCGACCTTTCCAAGCCCTGCCATCGCTGCAGCCCTCTTTGTCGCATCCTTCTTCGTCTGATTGAAGGCAGCAGGAACGGTTATCACAGTGGCAGCGCCCTTGCTCGTGCGAACCTCCTCCGGGAGATAGCCAAACAAGACACGCAAAATCTCGGCGCTGCATTCTACAGGCGTCAGCATAACATTTGCGCCAGGGAGTTCGATTTTTTTGTCTGTTCCCATAAAACGCTTGAACAATACAGCAGTGTTGTTAGGATAAGCAGGGGCCTGGTTATAAGCCTTCATCCCATAGAACCGGCGACCTTTCCTATCGATGAAGATGACCGACGGTGTTACATCGTTTTGATCGGGGCTCTTCCAGATCCTGATATCCTCGCCATCATACGAGCATACGGCACTATTTGTCGTACCGAGATCGATTCCAACATATGTTCTCATTTTATCTTCTCAAAAGAACAACACCGCTGCTGGCGAGTCCTGATTCACCTGTGATTATAGGTTCAATCATCTGGTCAACAAATAACTCATCATTTTCATCAAAATCGTCCATATTCATGACCGTCACCGACATCCCCTGCTCATACTTCTGATCCGTGAGATCCACGATCTGCAGTCCTGCCTCTTCGATAACATCCTGAATCTTCCTTCGAAACCAGGGATAACTGCTCCTGTATTTCTTCCTGTTTGGTTCGTCAAGTTTCATCATCATGTTTTCAAAAGTTGAATTGAAGCGGAAACTTTCTTTTGCGAGGGTGATTATTGCAGGAGAGACATTTATTCCGGCAGTCCCCACAGAGATCTTCTCCTCGGCCCGGGGGATCACCTCTATGGCTGTTTCGGTATCGATCGGTGCTGATTTTGTTATGGTGGATAGGTATTTTGTTCTCATACCTCCCGCTTTCGGGGCTGATCTTCTGCCCCTCTCATCTGTGGATTTAGACTCTGACCGCTTTGCCATACCTTGAGTGTTGAAAATATAGGATTATAAATCTGTTGAAAATTGCCCGATTTCTAAACCATTGATCTTCCGGGATTTGGAGGCTGCCGCCGGCGATGTGGAGCTCCTTCCTCCGATGAGATAAGAATCCAGGCCCACGATCTACCATCGGCATCGGGTTAAGTCATCATTCTGCACCCTTCTTCCAGCTCAAACTCCCGCGGAGATCAGGCGCATGAGGCTATCCATCTTCATGACGGGAGTTTTATATGCGCGGGGTGAAGGGAGAGAGCGGGAGGGCTCAAAGTATCCCCACAATACCCAATACGAATCTTAAACCAATTATCAGGCCGGCAATGATAAGGAGCGCCAGGATAACTAAGATAGCAGTCACCTGAGCGTTGAATCTATTTATATACGCGGTATCGATAGAGAGCTGTTCTGCCGTTGCTGGCAATTTTGCGAA
>JAAZIF010000387.1 GCA_012510335.1 Methanomicrobiales archaeon
ACATTGCAGACTGCTATTTTCTGTTTGTAAATCTAATCCTGTTGGCACCATGTATGAAATTGTTCCATTAATGGCTGAAGCTGTTTCATCCTTTTCATTAACACGGAAGAGAGCTGCTGAAACATCGGTTTGAAAATCACCTGAATTGTCTTGCTGTATCTCGAAATGAATAATATTCCAAGTTCCGTTTGAATTATTGTCAATTGAAGATGCTGCTATTCGGATACATCCTTTTTCATTGTTGATATCTGCAGCTTGCATAAAATTATCGAAATCGCCGGGTAGTATTTCAATTGCTTGTAATAATTCGGGATCGAATTTAAGTATAAGATCTACACCAACGGAAGCCGGCAAATCAGCGAGATTTAATGATACAAAAACATCTGTTCCAACATTAGATTCTGATGGATTAATTGTTAATGCGGGACTTATTGATGCTTTCAAACTTCCCGGAACATTTGCTCTTAGTCCTGCTACATACTCCAAAATCAATGTTGCATCATAAGCCGTTATATTACCATCCCCACTAACATCGGCTGCAGGAACTTGGTGGGGCTCAAGAGTGAGAGAGCCAACTGCAGCCTGTAAAACTAATGATGCATCATAAGCCTGAATTATTCCATTAGAACTGACATCCCCAATTAATGGTTGGTTTAAACCGTTGTTACGGAAGGGATCAAAATTCACCCTTTCAGTAATGGCTTGTCGGCTTCCTGAAGGACCGTTAGCTATTATCGGACCATCAGAGCTTCCCCACCAACAATTTGTTGCATTAATAATAAATGATTGGTTTACGTTATTTACAGCACGTTGGCTCTGACCAACAAAATCGCAGTTGCTAATTGCCGGATTTGAAGCTCCAACAGCATGAACAGCATTTCTGTTTGTGTAGAAAGTTACTTGGCTGATAGTTGGACTTGCATTGTTGGTTGTAACAGCTTCATAAGCGTTTTTAATAATTACATTTTGTAAAATGCAATCGGCATCAATCGAAGGATCCGAAAATATTATCCCGTTCCAGTGTGACCCGGTAGCTGCTGAAGCTGTGCCATCAGCATTAGTGTCTCCGCCGTAATAATCATCACGAATAGAGGTAAATACTATGGGCTTCTCCGAAGTTCCTATTGCCTTCATCCATCGGTTTACAGTAATATTTTTAGAATCCAGAAATTTACATTTCACTCCCGGGTTGATTGTAAGCTCGGCATTAACTATAAAATTCTCAAAAATATAGGGTGCATTTTCCATTTCGCCAAAAGGACGTGGAGAGATACTTGCATTTTGGTTTAATGTTTCTGCCGGTATTTTTATCCCTTTATATGATGAGCCGGTGAAGGTGTTCCCTGCTAAAGAAGCCGGGAAGCAGAGTAGGGAGGTTTCAAGTGGGTAAGTAGTATTATTAAATATACAATCTTCAATTATTGGTGCCGCTTCAATCCCTGTCATAGATACTCCGTAAGCTAAATTGTCGAAGAGTATATTTTTTAATGTCGGAGAGGCTCCTGTAATGCTTACGCCATAGCCATTGCTTTTTAATATAAGATGATTGATATTACCCTCTGAGCTGTTGTTGAAACTTATGACAGTTCTGCTATGACGACTGTAATTTTGTGTTACAGTTCCATCTTGATTAAAATCAAGTGGTGA
>JAAZIF010000312.1 GCA_012510335.1 Methanomicrobiales archaeon
CGGCTGGCGGTGCAGAACCACCTCGGAGGCGAGCGTGCGCGCGGCGGTCCGCGCCATGCTCGGGCAGTGAGAACACCGGACTCATAACGATTTGTATGAAATACATCATCATCCTCGGAGACGGCATGGCGGATGAGCCGCTTGCCGAACTGGGGGGGAAAACCCCCCTCGAGTACGCAGATATACCGAACATGGACAGGATCGCGCGGGAGGGGCGATGCGGCATGCTCCGGACCATCCCGGAGGGTTTCGAGCCCGGGAGCGATATAGCAAACCTCTCAATACTGGGCTACGACCCCCGCACCACGTATACCGGGCGGGGGCCCCTGGAGGCTGCAAGCATGGGGATCAACCTCCAGGAGGGGGAGTTTGCCTACCGGTGCAACCTGGTCACGGTCCGGGAAGGCGTGATGGAGGACTTCAACGCCGGGCATATATCCAGTACCGAGGGTGCCGGGCTCCTCCGCGACCTGGACGCCACGCTCACCGATTCCAGGGTCTACCCCGGGATCGGCTACCGGAACCTGATGGTCGTTCCCCGGGCGCTCGGGGCCGTGACCACCCCGCCCCACGACATCGTCGGCCAGTCGGTCAAAGATCACCTCCCGCGCGGCGGGGATGCCGGCGTCCTCCTCGACTGCATGGAGCGGTCGGAGGCGGTCTTTGCCGGCCACCCGGTCAACCGCCGCCGCCTCCAGGAGGGAAAGAACCCCGCCACCGGGATCTGGCCGTGGAGCGGCGGGAAGAAGCCGTCTCTTGCATCTTTTCAGGAGAAGTATGGTCTTTCCGGCGGGATGATCTCCGCAGTCGACCTCCTGCGCGGTATCGCCCGCCTCGCCGGGATGGAGGTGATCGACGTCCCGGGGGCTACCGGGTTCCTGGACACCGACTACGAGGCGAAGGCCCGGCACGCGGTCAATGCCCTTGACCGGCTCGATTTCGTCTACGTCCATGTCGAGGCCCCCGACGAGGCCGGGCACATGGGCAGCGTGGAGGAGAAGGTGCGGGCGATCGAGCGGCTCGATGATGCCATAGGTATCATCCTGGACCGGCGGGATACGACCATCGCGGTCCTCCCCGACCACCCGACGCCGGTATGGTGCAAGACTCACACAGCAGACCCGGTGCCGTTTGCGATACTCGGGAAAGGGAAGGATGATGTATCAGCGTTCTCCGAGCGCGAGGCAGCAAAGGGATCGTTCGGGCTCGTGCAGGCTCCCGGCTTCCTCTCCCTCCTCTTCTCGAAGTGAGATGGCCGGAGGGCGAAGCACTACCTTTTTGTAGTCTCATCCGTACATCCTCTATCCAGATATGGAACCCCTGACGGCTGAAGAGATCAACGAGAAGATCCACGAGATCGAGCAGCGCATAGGCAGGCTCTCTCCTATGCAGAAAGTTCTCATCGGGACGGACGGATCGGTGACAAACCTCCTCGAGATGGCATCCGGGCACCCCGTCACCATCACCACCCGGGTGCAGGAGATAGTCGCCGCTGATGCTGAGGCGGCGGCTGCGCTCGAGATCGAACCCGGCGAAGAGGTCAACCACCGCGTTGTGGAGTTGAAGGATAGCGTGACAGGAGAGGTTCTCATATACGCTGTCTCCTGCACACCGCTCCGGAGGCTTGCCCCGGGATTCAGGCAGGATCTCATGCGGGCGGATATACCTATAGGGAGGATCCTCCGCAACCACAGGATAGAGTCACGCCGCGAGATCACCGATGCCCGTCTCATCCAGGCCGGCACGGACCTCGCGCGGACGTTCAATATCCACCGGTCCGAGTCGATGCTCTCCCGGAAATACCGTATAATCCATCGCGAGGAGCCGCTGATCGCCATCGAGGAGATCTTCCCCGGCACGGCGTTTGCAGACGGGATCAGGGTTCTGGTCGAGACCCCGTCCCGGATCCACATCACCCTGCTTGACATGAACGCTGCATCTGGCAGGGTGGACGGCGGGATCGGGGTTGCCCTCGACGAACCGGGGTGTGTCCTGGATGCGCGGAAGAGCATGGATATCGATGTGCGTGGCGGCGGCGAGGCGGCCCGGAACAGGGTTATTGAAGCCGCCCGGGCGGTGACCGAGGGGCTCGGGCTTCCGGGCGGCGCCGAGATCACCCTGCATGCC
>JAAZIF010000313.1 GCA_012510335.1 Methanomicrobiales archaeon
GCGGTCGAGGCTTGCGAGGTTTCCGGGTCGGATGCGCATGGAGCTCCCGAGATCCGCGAGGAGGCGGTTGGCGTTGCCATCCTCGTCGGCGATTATGACCCGGCCGCCATCGCTCAGGAACGCCTGCAGGTACCCGACATCTTCGGCCGTGAAGGGCCTGTCAGGTGCGAGTATGAGAATGGGCGCGCCCGGGTCGCGGACCTCCCTCCCGGCGAAGTTCGATGTGCCGTTCCAGCCGACGTTGTAGCGGCTGTAGTCCTCGGTGGTGTTGGTCGCGTGGGCATAGGCCGCGGCGCCGGCGAGGAGGAGGACTATCAGGACCGCCCAGGTCTCACGCTTCATGTTCGTCCTCCCCCCTGGCGACTTTTTCCATCCACCGGAGCTCTTCGTCCGTGGGGGTCTCTCCCGCATACCGGATCATCTCGTAGCGCTCAAAGAATCTTGAGTACGCGGGGGCTATTTTAGCGCAGTCCCGAGGGGTCTTCGTCTCCGCGATGTCGAGCCTGGCCCTGAGCGCATGGAAGAGGGCGGTCGCGGCCTCACGCGGGGGGAGGCCCTCGATGCTCACCGCTTCCTCCCTGGCCTCCTCTTCCGGCTCGATACCCGGCTCATGGGACGGATCGGTATACTCCTCCTGCCGGCTCGCTCGCCGCCGGAGGTACCAGCCGCTGCCTATGAGGGCTGCAAGCGCTGCGACGAAGGGGAGGGGGGAGAGCCCCTCGCCGCGGAGATGGATGGTCTCCTCTGCGCTCTCGGAGGCGTTCAGGGGATAGCCCGCAGCGTGGAACTCCGCCCGGAGGGTGTGCTCCCCGGCGGGGAGGGTGATCTCTTTTTTGTAGGTGCCGTTTCTATCGGTCTCCGCGGTTGCGATGGTGCCGTCGCTGACCCGGATGAGGATCGGGGCGAGCGCGACCGATCGGTTGCCGGTCGTGAGGTTTCCCGTGCAGGCGACGGCGGTCCCGTTAACCTCCGCGAGCGCGAGGGTGATCGCTGTGTCTGTAGTGAGGATCTCAAACGTCGCGACCTCTGAGTATGTGGATCCTGCGACGGCGTAGGCGAGGTGCGGCCCGGCGAGAACCCTGCCGACCCGGTAGGGGTGAGAACAGGTGTGGTCATCGCCGAGGGTGACGGTCGCCTCCAGCCTGCTGTCGACGTAGATATCGACGGGGGCGCCGGGTTTTCCGCCGGCATGGGTTCCGGTGATCTGGAGGGTGTCGCCGTAGCGCCCCTCGCCGGGGGTGACTGCGATGACGAGGGGGGATCTTATAGGTCCGCCGTTGATCTTCTCCTGCCACTCATCCGAGGCGCCGGCGATCTCTGAGATGTGGCCGATGCTCTCCTGGTAGGCGGTGGCATCTATCTCGTAGTGTTCGGCGATCTGGATCGTCGCGGCCTCTCTCTTTGCGTAGGTAGAGAAACCCTCGCGCATCTTCTGCCGGAGGGCCTCGCCCTCGTAGACGATTGTCATGTGCTGCTCCTCGTCGTCACGGACCTGGATCTCGATGCGCTTGAGGTCATCGAACCGCCGGGAGTCGTTCAGGAGGGTCTTGAGGGCTTCCTGGTTCTGCCGGTTGTTCTTCTGGAACTCGCCGATATCGGTCCCGGAGACGTCGAGGGTGACGACGAGCCGGTCGAACTGGCGGGAGAGTTTTTCATAGTTGGCTAGGTCGCGCTCGGCGCTCTCGTAGTCCTTGAGC
>JAAZIF010000049.1 GCA_012510335.1 Methanomicrobiales archaeon
CAGAGGTTCATGACCCTGGGGTCCGCAGACTCAAACCCGAATGCTACCTCAAGCTGCCGGCCGTTCAGGGCCTTCTTCATCCTTACCACGTGCTCGTCGGGAGAGTAATCGATCCTCGACTCGACAACGACTTTTTTGATGTTCTCATACCCGTTGATGTACGAGCAGATCTTCTCTATGGCGGCGACCGGCATCTCGCGCTCATTAAATATATTTCCATCGTTGTAGATCGATACGACCGGATAATCCTCAAGATCGACGGCATCCATAACATGCTCGAACTGTGCGATATACTCCTCGGCCGAGATCTCCCTGCCGCGGGCTGTCGCACAGTAAAAACCGCACATGGTGCATCCACCGGTCTTCTCGACCCACTCGCATCCCGTGGAGCGGAGGAAGATGATCAGTCGCCTGATGGGCCGGTCATCGAGATGCCCTATCCGCTCCTCCCACCCGATGGGAATGTTAAAATCAAGATCTCCTGGCAGGGAGCCGTTCTCCGTGCGCAACCTGCTGGCCAGTCTTCGTATCTCATCAAGAACATCACGCTCGGCCGGGAGAGCCGCAAAACCCTCCGCTCCGCTATTGCTATCAGGTATGGTCCTATGAAGAATGCTTATCCCCCCTTCCCGGAGGATACACCACCTGTCGGGATGCATATCTCCGGCGATCGTCGTCCTGCCTTCCCAGAACATACCTGGAGAAGACCTTTGCGTATTTATATCTTATCCAGGGCGATCTTAATCACCGGGTCTCATTCTTCCATCGGCAACATAAGATGAGCCCTGAAAGCCGGGCCGTTTACTCCCGGGAGACCAGAACAACAGTCCAGCACACCTGTCCCGGTCGTATATCCCTGCAGCTGCAAGCCCTCATTTTTAGATGGAACTGATGACGGCATGCTAATTTATATATATGTTGTCCGGGGGTATACTCTCCCGGCTAACCGGCGGGCTCCAGTGCCGGACAGGGTGCAGCACCGCCCGGGGACGGGGGGCAGAAGATCGTGAGCCGGTTAAACGGGAGATGACGTCATTGATACGCCTGGGGGAGAGGATCTGCGGCAGGGAGTCCTTCACAACGAAAGCCCTCTCCATCCTCCCCTCCTACAGCACATACAGGAAGACCTACGCCCTCCTCCGGCGATCGAGGTGGTGGAGCCGGGAGGAACTTATAGCCTACCAGGCTGAAGCTCTCTCGCACCTGCTCGACCACGCCTATGCAAACGTCCCTTACTACCGCCGGGTCTTTGATGACCGGGGCCTCCTGCCGGAGGACATCGAGACCCCGGCAGACCTCCGGCTCCTCCCGATCCTGACCCGGGAGGATCTGCAGAACAACCTTCCTGCCATCAAGGCCAGGAACTACCCGGACTCCGCCTTTGAGTACGTCACCACCGGCGGATCCACCGGGATCCCGGTCGGGTTTTACTACGAGCGGGGCGCCTCCCGGGCCCGGGAGTGGGCGTTCATGAAGACCCAGTGGGATCGGGTCGGCTACCGGTTCGGCGACAAATGCGTTGTTCTCCGCGGCTACATCGTCGGATCTGCCCGCGATGCGGTCTACTGGAAGAAGACCCTCTTTGGCCGGTGGCTGCTTATGTCCTCCCACCACATGACCGAGGAGACCCTGCCGGCCTATATCGACCGGATCCGGCACTTTGGACCCCGGTTCATACAGTCCTATCCCTCCACCGCTGCCCAGCTCGCCCGCTACATGACCGAGCACGGGATCGGCCCCTTCCCGACGGTCAGGGCGATCCTCTGCGGCTCCGAGAACCTCTACCCCTGGCAGCGGAGCCTCCTCGGGGAGGCATTCCGGTGCCGGATCTTCTCGTGGTACGGAAACTCCGAGCAGACTGTGCTCGCCGGGGAGTGCGAGGAGAGCACACACTACCACATCTTCCCGGAGTACGGGATCGTTGAGCTGATCGGCAGGGACGGCCGGCCGGTGGATAGGCCCGGCGAACTCGGGGAGGTCGTCTCTACCAACCTCACAAACTACGTCTGCCCCCTCATACGCTACCGGACGATGGATCTCGCCACCATGGCAGAGGGGCCCTGCAGGTGCGGTCGCCACTACCCCCTGCTCGAGCGCGTGGAGGGACGGATCCAGGACTTCATCGTGACCGGCAAGGGTGAACTCCTCTCCGGTATCACCATGAACATCGATACCGACGCTTTCGATAACGTTAAGCAGTTCCAGTTCTACCAGGAAGAGGTCGGGGAAGTCGTCCTGAACGTCGTAAGAAAACCGGCGTTTGGAGATACAGATGCGGAGTATCTCTATAGGGAAGTGAGCCGGAGTTGTGGCGACGACGTTACCGTCACCATCAGGTACGTCGAGAACATACCGCTCACCACCCGGGGCAAGTACCGCTACTTCGTCCAGAATCTGCCGGTTCACTTTGGGGAGAGAGAGATGACAAAGATTGAACTCGGGATCTCAGATATGACTGTGTGATCCTGGAGATGCGTGTACATGAAGGCCGGTCTGTTAGGATGGGTATCAGGCGCAAATCCTCTCACCGTAAAAGCGCTCAGTCTTATACCCTCATACCGTGTCTACCGGGAGATGTATGCGCTCCTTGGGAGATCCCAGTGGTGGAGCCAGGAGGAGCTCTTAGCCTATCAGGCGGAGGCGCTCTCGCGCCTGCTCGAGCATGCGTATGCGAACGTCCCCTACTACCGCCGCGTCTTCGATGACCGGGGCCTCCTGCCCGGGGATATCCAGGCACCGGAGGATCTCGGGCTCCTCCCCTTCCTGACCAAGGAGATCGTCCAGACCAGCCTCCCCGACCTCAAGGCTCGAAATTACCCTGAGTCGGCGTTCGAGTACGTCCGTACATCGGGCTCCACCGGCACCCCCATGGGATTCTACTACGAGCGCGGCGCCTCCCGGGCCCGGGAGTGGGCGTTCATGAAGATCCAGTGGGATCGGGTCGGCTACCGGTTCGGGGACCGGTGCGTCATCCTCCGGGGGCACGTTGTGGATGGGGCGTCGAGCGGCACTTACTGGAAGCGGGCACTCTTCGGGCGCTGGCTTATCATGTCCTCCCACCAGATGACCGAAGAGATCCTGCCTGCCTACGTCGAGCAGATCCGGCGCTTCAAACCCCGGTTCATCCAGTCCTACCCCTCCACGGCCGTGATCCTGGCCCGGTTCATGAAAGAGCACGGAGTCGACCCCTTTCCTACGATGCAGGCGGTTCTCTGCGGCTCCGAGAACCTCTACCCCTGGCAGCGGCACCTCCTCGAGGAGGCGTTCGGGTGCCGGGTCTTCTCGTGGTATGGAAACTCCGAGCAGACCATGCTCGCCGGAGAGTGCGAGGAGAGCACACATTACCACATCTTCCCGGAGTACGGGATCGTCGAGTTGATCGGCCGGGATGGCCGGGCTGTGACGGGGCCCGGCGAACTCGGGGAGGTCGTCGCCACCAACCTCACGAACTACGTCTGTCCTCTCATCCGCTACCGGACGCGGGATGTGGCGGTTGCCACGGCCAGGCGGTGTTCCTGCGGGAGGCAGTATCCTCTGCTTGAGAAGGTGGAGGGGAGGCTCCAGGAGTTCATCGTGACCCGGAGCGGACACCTGATCTCCGTCACCCCCATCAACTACGAGTCCGGGGCTTTTGAGAACATAAGGCAGTTTCAGATGTACCAGGAGACGATGGGTGAGGTCATCATAAAGATAGTCAGGAAACCGGCCTACACCGGGGCGGATACCGGTCACCTGATCAGGGAGCTCCAGTGGCAGCTCGGCGACGGCGTGAATGTGCAGGTCCATTTTGTCGACGAGATACCCCGCACGGAGGGTGGCAAGTTCCGTTACCTCATCCAGAAGCTGCCGATTGAACTCGGGGATCTCGCAAGCGGTCACTCGATATAAGGGATAACCCTCTTCTTGATCCATGGCCTGTTGATGACAGTGCTGTAGGCCCACTCTGCCACCCTCCCCATGACATCCGACCGGCTAACCTCAACATAGATGGAGAGATCCGGATTGTACTTCGCCTTGTGCATGTTGAGATTCGGGTTATTAGCACCTGTATTCTCGAACACCGGGAAGCCTTTCTTTTTTGCGTCCGCAATCAGGAGCCACTGGAGATACTCGTTTGCTGATGTCCCGTCGATCTTTGCCCCCCCGACCCAGAGGATATACCGCTTGTACTCCTGGGTTGTGCCGACGCCCTTGAGGTTTCCGTCCCGGTCGTAGAGGTGGTAGACGTGGACGTGATCGGGGTATGCCCGGTAGATATCCTCGAAGTATTTTTTTGTGATCATCGGGATCTCCATATCCGGTTGACTGAACCGCCGGCGCACCGTCTCGTAGAAGGATGTAAGACTGTCTACCTCCTCCTGGTGGTAGCCGCTCTTCTCAAACTTCCGGAGGTTCGCCCGCAACTTCGCGTTCAGGTTCTTCCAGAGTGTCTCCAGGGGTGGGGCGAGATCGATCGTGTAGGTGTAGTTGACCTGGATCTGGTATCCGTCCCGGATGAACTGACGTATATCGTGGTAGTCCGGGACGAGTTTTATCGAGAGGTAGTTCGGCGAGAGATCGTCGATCACCTCCCGGAGCCCCTCGATGACCACCTGCAACATAGACTCTTTCTTGCTCTGCTTTGCCGCGGCATACCCTCTACCCATCACTATGCCCTGGTAGGGTATGACCGCCTGCATGGGTGGAGGGGAGAGCACGATGGAGATGCCGCCCCTTTGCATGCAGAAGAGCGGGCAGGCAGCGATGAGCTCCTCGCCCCTGTAGATCCCGTAGGGAAGAGCGGCATATCCGGTATACCGTTCTGTGATCTTTAGAAGATCCCATTTATGAAAGAGGAGACCGGATGGGCTGGCATCGATGAACGTATCCCACTTTTTCCTATCTGTGAC
>JAAZIF010000314.1 GCA_012510335.1 Methanomicrobiales archaeon
GCGGGAAAAGCCCTCCAGCTCCCCCTCTACATAAGGGCGGTCGAGACCCTCACCGGGCTAACCGGGGCGGCCGGCGCCTACTACACCCTCCGGCGGGATGAGGTCCAGATCCGGCCGGTCTTCTGGGACGCGAGGCGGAAAGCCCACTTTGCGGTCTATCCCGCGACCTCGAAGAGCGGTGTTGAGGATATCCATGCGCTGATCGACGCCTCCCTCGCCCGGGTGAGAGACTACCTGCGCGGCATACAGGGTGGCCGGTTCCACCCGAGGCAGGATACCGGGCCCTGCCCGGCATACTGCGGTTTTATGACGGTCTGCAGGTTCGACGCCCTGCGGGAGGAGGGGGAAGATGGGTCTCACTGATCGACAGAGGCGGGCCGCCCTCGATCACGGGACGAGCAAGTGCGTGACCGCCGGCGCGGGAACCGGGAAGACTCACGTTCTCGTCAGGAAGTACATCGACCTGCTCGAGTCCGGGGAGAGCGGTGTCGCGGGGATCCTTGCCCTGACGTTCACCGAGAAGGCGGCACAGCAGATGCTTGAGAGGGTACGGGATGCGGCTGCAGGAAAGATTGGTCCGGGGTGGGACGCCATCCGCGATGACCTGCTCTCGGCGAACATATCGACGTTTCACGCCTTCTGCGCCCGGGTTCTCAGGGAGTTCCCGCTTGAGGCGGGAATTGAGCCGGGCTTCTCGGTCCTCGATGAGCGGGAGGCCGCCCGGATCCGGGAGGCGGCGGCAGATGACCTCATCCACGGCGAGTTGCCCGGAGCCTGCCTCGATGCCCTGGCCTGCACCCTCAGGGCTGTCGGCGCCTATGAACTGAAGAGGTATCTCATCCGGCTTTATGAGAAACGCGCAGCCACAGAGGAGTTCTTCTCCGCGCTCAAGCGGGATGAGATGGCGGTGCTCGCCGCATGGCAGGAGATCCTCATGCAGAGGAGGGAGGAGGCCGTGCAGAACTTTCTTTCGGCAGCGCGCCGGGAGATCGCGGTGCTCGCTGACTCTGCGGCCCGCTATACGGGAGAGGCCGACCCTGCGATGATCTACCTCCGCGCCGTTGAACCACACCTCCCGCTGCTCGCATCCAGGAGATCCGATGAGGAGGTCTGCCGCGCCGTTGCCGCGCTCGCGGAGATCAACGCCGACCGCCGGTTCACGGCCGGGATGGGAAGGAAGGCGAACTGGGACGGGCGGGATATTGATGCGGTGCGGGAGGCCTACCGGACCCTCAACGCCCTCACAAAACCCTGCGCCGTAACCCTCGGGCTCTCCGTCGACCCTGGCGATGCCTTCACGCGGGTGACGCTCGACTTCCTCCATAGCCTTGGGGTGGTCTTCTCGGCCTTCTCTGAGGCCGTGGACGCCGCAAAAGCGAAGCGAGGAGCGCTTGATTTCCTGGACCTTATCCTCTGCACCCGCCGTCTCTTCCGGGATCGCAGTGATATCGTCGATGCGCACTTCCGGAGCCGGTTTGGGTTCATCCTGGTCGATGAGTTCCAGGACACCGATCCTGCCCAGGCCGCCATAATCACCGCGATCCTCGGGGGATCTCCGGCAGAGGGAGGAAAGCTCTTCGTCGTCGGCGACCCGAAGCAGTCCATCTACCTCTTCCGGGACGCTGACGTGACCCAGTTCAAACGGACGCGGGATGCCATCGAGGAGAGCCTCGGCGGCGAGGAGGTCAGGCTGGACGTCAACTTCCGGAGCACGCCAGAGACCGTGGGATTCGTCAATTATGTCTTCGCTGGCCTCATGGCCGGGAGCGCCCGGCCCTGGGAGTTTGAATATGAACCCCTGCGGGCGAGCAGGACGGGTGATGCCGGAAC
>JAAZIF010000050.1 GCA_012510335.1 Methanomicrobiales archaeon
CACAGGCGTACCGACCCTCGCCGTCATCCTCTTCGTCCTCTTCTGGATACCGCGCTACTACAGGAGCATCACCTACCGCCTCACCGCAACCGAGATCACCTGGAGACGCGGCGTCTGGTTCAGGCAGACCGGCATCGTCCCCTACAACCGTATCACGAACGTCGACGTCGCCCAGGGCCCCCTGATGCGGTACTTCTCCTTCTCAGGGCTCCACATCCAGACCGCCGGCTACTCCGGTCAGGCACGGGCCGAGATCGTCCTCGCCGGGATCGAGGATGCCGGCGACCTCCAGGAGAAGATTATGGGGTTTGTGCGGAGAGAGGAGCCGGTCGCGGTCGAGGGAGAGCCGGAAGCAGGCGACGCGGTCCTCAGGGAACTCCGGGCGATCCGGCGGCTGCTTGAGGAGAGGTGACTACCCCCGCGCGCCATCGGGGAGAACGCGGCGAGCGGTATGACCCACGCCCCCTCGCGGGTCCGGATCACGACCACCCGGCCGGGTGGAGCAGATCTCTGCAACACGGCACCGGGGGGAGAACCAATAGATGTGGTGATCTGCGGGGGAAGTTCTCCTCAATACACCCTCTTCTCCGGGATTGCCCCCCTGACCCCGCCCCGGGGGTCCGGCACGTCGCCGGCATACCGGGGGATGACGTGGATGTGGAGATGCATCACCGTCTGGCCGGCAGCTTCTCCGACGTTTACGCCGATGTTGTAGCCGCCGGGGTGGAACTGATCGTCGAGGAGGGTTTTTGCCTCCCGGGCGAGGGCGAGGAGAGCGGTGAGTTCTGTATCGGTCGCATCGAAGAGACCGGCGATGTGGCGGAAGGGGATGAGGAGGAAGTGGCCGGGACTTGCCGGGAATTTGTCATATCGGGCGTAGCAGAGGGCGTTTTCGAGGACGATCTCTTCGGGGGAGGGGTTACAGAAGGGGCAGGTCAGATCGCCCATGCTTCGTACCCCCGGACGTGGATGAGGTGGGCGCATTGTTCGGTGAGGTTATTGAAGGCGAGATCCTGCCAGTCGCTTCCCGGGGTCTTGAGTCCGAGGAGTGAGACTGCGATCTCGCGCTCGAACGGGAGGGAGGCGCGGTCGCGGAGGAGATCCCAGTAGCTGATGATGCAGTACCGCCGGGATGCGAGGAGTGCTGGGTCGGGGATGCGGTCGCGCTTTTTGGCGTTGACGGTGCTGAGAGCGGGGAGGAGATTCCAGAGATCGTTGTTCTTCCAGACCGCGAACGGGAGAACGTGGTCGATATGCATCGCCTCCAGTGAGCGGATGGGTCTTCCTGACCAGACGCAGGTGAGCGATCCTTCTTCCGCAAAGACTGACCGGTAGATGTTCCGGGCATCCGCGATCGCCCGCTCGGTCGTTGGGGTCTTTGTGAGCAGCGAGAGCATGCGCTCCTCGGTGATGGTCCCGGTCTTATCCGCGGCCGCGGTGAACTCGGCCCACTTCTTCAGGAGGCACTCCTCGCCGGATATGAACCCCCCGAAGTGCTCAAATATCGTGCAGAGGTCGCGGGAGAGGGAGAACTGGCCGAAGTCCCCGATCAGGGATTCCCGGTCAACCGGCCCCCTCCGCGAGACCCGGTAGTGCCTGTCGTAGTCGAAGACCGAGTAGTGCTCCTTTGACTGCGAGTAGCCGAGGTGTTTCATCGCATCTTCGTGATGGTGTTGCGGATTGCCTTTGCCAGTGTCGCAAACGCAGGCTGGATCTCAGCCGGCATGGTGCCCCGAGCATAATCGTTGTAGAAGACCGATATCCCGCCCCGGTCCTGGTAGTAGTCGATGACCGGCGCAAAATGCCTCCGGAACGTGACGGCCCTGCCGGCCTCCTGGTCGGGGGTCTCTCCGTTCTTCTGCGGGATGAACGCCGGGGCTGCAAAGATCGGATAGTAGTAGAGCAGCCACTTCTCGACGAGCAGGCCGAGGGGGAATGAGACCTGATCGCCGTCGTCCTCCCGCAGGTGCGAGGACTGCTGGCAGATCTCGATGACGCCCCGGAGCAGGGCATACTTGTAGGTCGCATCGGCG
>JAAZIF010000369.1 GCA_012510335.1 Methanomicrobiales archaeon
ACATATTCATTAGGAAAATGATAGTATTCATCTGTACCTGGAATCTTATACTTCCCGTTCTCTGCCTTATAGAATCTCTCTGCGCCCTTGGTGTCTCTATATATCTTGGGCATCAAATTTGTGAGAAAATGGAATGGATATACATATAGGTTCCAATAAGACCTTCTATCCTGAAATTAAGAACAATGTTAACATTAATAATATTACCCTTGAGCCCGGTGCCGTTTTAGTTCAAAAATCAGGTCATTTAAACATAAGTGGTGTTTTGAGATTAATGTCATCGCCCTATGAAAATGCTTCGTTTCTAATAAAAGGTGGAAGCCGTAATATTAAGCCTAAAAATATAAAGATTGAACAAAGCATCACAAGTCCGCAATATAATTATGCTCTTTCTTCGCCTGTGTGGGGAGATTTAGCCACAAGGGCAAATTCCGGAATAACAGGTACTACCTATATTTACGATAATCCAAGAAACAATTACCAGCAACTGACAAATGAAAAGTTTGAGCCGGGAGCCGGCATGGTTTTACGAAATCCTAATCCCATAGTATTTTCCGGCAAATTAAATACCGGCACTGTTGAGGTTAATCTTACTCGGACAACGGCAGGATTGGGCTGGAACTTCATTGGAAATCCATATACTGCTGCGGTGGATTGGAGATTATTAGAAAAAAGCAATGTTGATAATGTGTTCTGGATTTATAATAATGAAAGCGGCGTTTATGCTACATATAACGGTAAGTCAGGTATAGGAGTGGGCTTAAACGATCCCCCCTATCTTATTCCATCAAATCATGCTTTTTGGGTCAGGGTTACACAAGGTGAAACGCAAGGTTCAATTACTTTTAATACTTCAGCCACAGTTGATAATACCTTTTCTTATCTGAAATCAGGAAATTCAGAAAAATATCCTTTTATAAAGTTACTTTCATTTTATAACGGAAATCCTGATGAAACTGCAATTGTGCTAATACCGGATGCCGGTACAAATGCTTCTGACATTTATGATAACGACAAAATGTTCGGTTCCAACAAGCACACAGCAGATGTTTACACTATATCTCAGGGCAAGCCGCTTGCGATAAATGCCTTGCCTCCTGAAGAAGAAATGACTATAGCCCTTGGTGTTTATGTAAGAAGATCAGGCGGCTTAAGTTTACAATTAAAGGATTATGACTTAGCTGAAAATACCACAGTATTACTTAAGGATAAATACACAGGTGAAACAAGAGACTTAACTGCAGGAGAAGGATACAGAGCTTATTTGCAGATTTCACCGGAGATATTCATGGAGCAAGTTAGGGAAGAGGAAAAACCTGTGAGAATTGACGATAGATATGAAATAATCATTAAAACTGAAATTGCAACATACAACAATCAAATACACAAGCCTGCTGAAAACCATGCATCTGATTTTCAAGTCTATAATTCAGAATACGGAATTGTGGTGCATCCGGGCAAAATAGAAGCTCCTGTTTACAAACTTTATGATATTACCGGCAGACTGCTTAGTTCAGATAAACTAATACCTGATTCGCCGAATATTATCAATATTGTTAATAATGGGATTTACATACTC
>JAAZIF010000051.1 GCA_012510335.1 Methanomicrobiales archaeon
CCAGGATCAGGCCGATGAAGAGGTGGCAGGCGACAAACATCTTTCTTCATCAGGTTGGATCTCTGCCTGCTATAACCCTCCGGTATGGGAGATCGCGTGCGGTCTCTCAGGATCGGGGGTTTCTGGCGCAATCCCATATGAGGAAGGGGATCATGTCTCGCAGTGCCGGGCGCCACGGCCCCTGCGTATCCTCATCGATGCCCAAAGAGCGGAAACATCGGCCTGAGCAGGTCGCCCCCGAGCGGCGTGAGTAAATACGTGCTGGCGTACTTCTGGCCGGTGGTGCCTTCATAGGTGATGACCGCTTTAGCCTCAGATACCATGGACTCGAGCTTGAACCCGGATACCTCGTCTGGCTTGAGCGATGCTATATCTAAATCGATGTTAAGCGGGACGAGTGCGACGTGGATATTCTGTGCCTCCGCAGTGCCCGTGTTGGTGATTAGAACCTCCCGGGCATCCTCAGAGAGATCTACGGCGACGAGCGGGTAGTTGCTGGCATCCCCCATTATGTGGAAACTCATCAGGAGGATGAGTACGAAGACCAGCGCGATGAGAGCGAAGAAAGGTTCGATGAAGAGGAGCGCGATCGTTATGAGGGTGCCGGCCACCAGGATGATCTTCTGGTTCTTCTCCATACCAACAGGATCTGTTCGTCGGAGATTATAAGGATGGGTTTTTGAGCGGGGCGAACCCGGTCTTTCGCATACCTCTGGCAGCATGACCATATTATACCGCCGCGGCGAAGTACTACAGAGAAGACAGTATGCTTGATTTGAAGTTCGTTCGTGCATACCCCGAGATCATCAGGGCAGACCTCAACAAAAGAGGGGATACCGGGAGACTGGCCTGGGTTGACGATATACTGGAGATGGATCGAAGGGTGCGGGAACTCACCGTGCTGATCGGAGACCTGCGCAACCGGAGGAACATCATATCCCGCGAGATAAACCGTGCGAGGAAGGCGGGAAACGATACCGCAGCGCTCATCTCCGAAGCGTCCGGCCTCCCGGGGAAGATCAGGGATGCGGAGGCGGAGCGCGACACGCTCACCGAGGGGATCAGGTACCGCCTTATGCGGATCCCAAACATCCTGCACGAGAGTGTGCCCATCGGCAAAGATGATACAGGGAACGTCGAGATCAGGCGATGGGGTGAGCCGGATATTCCGGCGTTCGACCTGAAGAACCACGGCGCACTCGCCGTCGAGCATGGATGGGCCGACTTTGAGCGCGCGGTAAAGATCTCGGGCGCCGGATTTTATTTCCTGAAAGGCAGGCTTGCCCTCCTAGATATGGCGCTCCAGCAGTTTGCGATGAACCTGCTCGTTGCGCGCGGATACACCCCGATCATCCCGCCGTACATGATGAGCCGGGCCGCATACGAGGGCGTCACCGATCTCGCTGACTTCGAGAACGTCATGTACAAGATCGAAGGCGAGGACGAGTACCTCATCGCGACGAGCGAACACCCGATGGCAGCTATGTACTGCGACGAGATCTTTGAGGAGAAAGACCTCCCTCTCCGTCTTGCCGGCATAAGCCCGTGCTTCCGCCGCGAGATCGGGGCGCACGGGCTTGATACGAAGGGACTCTTCCGTGTCCACCAGTTCCACAAGGTGGAGCAGTTCATCTACGCCACGCCCGAGCAGTCCTGGCCCCTCCACGAAGAACTGCTGGCAAATGCCGAGACGATCTTCCAGCAACTCGGCCTCCCCTACCGGGTCGTCTCGATCTGCACGGGTGACATCGGGTCCGTCGCCGCAAAGAAGTATGATATCGAGGTCTGGATGCCGCGCGAGGAGCGCTACCGCGAGGTGGTATCATGCTCGAACTGCACGGCCTACCAGGCGGTCAGGCTGAACATAAAGGTGCGCGACCCTGTTGAATTTACGTCGAAACGCTACGTGCATACCCTGAACAGCACCGCGATCGCGACATCGCGCACGATCCGGGCGATCCTTGAGAATTACCAGGATGAGGATGGTTCGGTCACCATACCAGAGCCCCTGAGACCGTATCTCTACGGCGATGAGGTTCTTTAGGCGCCCGTGAGGGGTCGGGGGTGATGGAACCCCCACCGATGCCCGGCACCTCACGGGATCGTCAGGACTATCCGCTCTTTTGTAACCCTCCCGGCGATGAATCGGGCGAGGGCGACGAGTGCTATCCCTGCGGCCGCGAGGATCCCCTCCGCCATCGGCGAGAGACCCGGTGCGGCTTCCTGGAGTCCGATGATGAGAAAGATGAAACCGAAGATGAGGACGAACCCGAGGATCTGGTTCTCCCGCATCCCGAGCGCGAGCTGGGCCGCGCCGATAAGCCCGGCCGCGGCGATGATCCAGACCGGGATTACGACCGTGATGTGGAGGAGGAGCAGGGGTTCGATGACGATCCGGGCGCCGGTCAGGCTGGAGACCACCGCAATGGTCACCGAGGCCGAGAGAAGGGTCGCCAGGTACGCCGGCACGGCGACCCCGACGGCCTTCCCCTCCCAGAGGCGGCGGAGGGAGATTGGGGTGCAGAGGAGCGTCTCGATGGTCCCATCCCGCTTCTCCCGGAGGAAGGCGTCGGCGCAGAAGATGTAACCCATAAATACCCCGACCGGGAGGGTGATCGCGGCGATGCCGCCGGCCAGGATCCCGGCGTCTCCGCTGGCGCCCGCAGCTATCCCGAAGGCGGACATGACGGGGAACCATATGGCGAAGATGAATCCCGTGATGAGGACAGCCCGATTCCGGAAGGCGAGCCTTATCTCGCGGCCGGCGATGACGCCGAAGGTCTTCATGCTCTGCCCCCCTCAGACCCGACGTGTTCAAGGTAGATCTCTTCAAGCGACCGCGAAGACCGTCGGACCTCCTCGATCCGGAGCCCGGCGCCGACGAGCGCCGCGATGAGATCCGGGGTTGCGCCGGGGTCTGAGAGTGTGCAGAGGAGATCTTCGCCGTCAGGGTCACACCCGGCGACGAACGGCAGCGCCGAGATCACTCTGGATGCACCGGCGCGGTCATCCGGGTCCGCAAGGACGACCGTCACGGTCGGTCGGCCCGATGCGTTCGTCAGGTTCGCCACCGAGTCGAACGCCCGGATCCTGCCCCCGGCGAGGATCGCGACCGAAGAGCAGATCCGCTGGACCTCGTCAAGGTGGTGGGAGTTCAGAAAGACTGTCATCTCCTCCCGCCGGGAGAGCTCGAGGATGAGGTCACGGACCATCCTCTGCGCGCCGGGGTCGAGACCGGAGGATGGTTCGTCGAGGAAGACAACCTCCGGCCGGTGGAGGATTGCCCGGGCGATCCCGAGCCTCCGCTTCATGCCGGTCGAGTATGTCCCGACCAGGTCGTCACGCCGCTCCGAAAGACCCACGAGCGCAAGGAGGTCATCGATCCTTTCCGCGGGGTCGTCCACGCTGTAGAGCCCGGCGTAGTAGGCGAGGTTGGCTGTGGCGCTCATACGGTCGGAGAGGCCGTTGTTCTCAAAGAGCACCCCTACTTTTGCACGCGCGTCGTCATCAAGGGCGAGATCCCGACCGAGAACCCTGACCTCCCCCGCACCGGGGGTGAGCAGGCCGAGCAGGATGCGGATGGTCGTTGTCTTTCCGGCCCCGTTCGGACCGAGGTAGCCGAAGACCTCCCCGTGCCCGACCGTGAACGAGACATCGTTCAGGATGTCGCGGCCGCCAAATGACCGCGAGAGACCCCTGACCTCGACGGCGTTCACGCCCACTGCCTCCGCGTGATGCCCGGTTCATGATCGGGTGAAACCATAAAGATCAATTCCCGGCTATGGGCATCAAACCACCGGTTCCTGGTGGAAACGG
>JAAZIF010000315.1 GCA_012510335.1 Methanomicrobiales archaeon
TCTGTCCCCATTGTGGGCTGATGATGGACCGCGACCAGAACGCGGCGATCAATATTATGAGATTGGGGCTGCAATCTCTGGGCTGAAATGCCCTGGATGCCCCCGATTTCAATCGGGGGAGCAGTCACCGCAATCGCCTCGAGTACCGAGGATTTCCCACAGTTGTTCGGCCCGACAAAGACATTGATTGAATTCGGTGAGAACTCAAGGTTCTCTATTGCCCGGTAATTTTTGATGGACACAGAGTAAACTTTGAGCATGGTGATGGTGACCTCTGCTTTTTGGAACTTAGCATTTGTGATGCGGCTCAATGCACCCATACCCCTATCTACCGGCGGTGCCGGCCGAAACCCGGAAGGTACGCCACTAAACACCTCCCTTTACCCGGGAACCTCGCCCGCTCACTCAATCCTGTACCGTAAAAGCGCCGCCGCACCGCCGAGGGCCTCCAGGCGCTCTCCCGGCTCAAACTCGGTGCTCATCACCACGACCGACGCCCCGACATGCTCCGCCTGCTCGACGAGGCCGACGGCGCCGGCATCCCGGAGTAGCGCGTCAGATATAAGAACCGTCTCCGCCGCACCGTAGTTGATCGCCCGCCGCAGGTCGGAGAGACCGTACGCGACGGCGCCATCGGTCGCGATCCGGACCAGGACTTCATCCATCAACCGGACCTCCCGGGCGAGGTGGAGATCACCGAGCAATCTATCGAGGACTCCCTGCCCGATGACCTCCTGCACGGCCCCCCGTCCTATGCGCCGGGTATCGACGACGAGCATCCGCTCCGCGAGATCGGGAGCGTGCTTCCTCACGTAGTCCGCAAACTCCTCCTTCACAAACCCCGGCCCCGCCACGACCAGGGGGCCGGTGACCATGTTGAGCACCTCAAGCGTCTTCTCAAAGAGCACCGACCGGGTGCCGGCATCCGCACCCTTGCTGCTCCCGGCCGTTATGGTCGTCACCCACTCCGGGCCGAACTGGCGCAGCCGGTAGACCTGGCTCTCCCCCTCCTCGACGCTCGCAACGTGGACAACGCCGTAGGCCGATGCATCGACTGCCCGCTTCAGGCGCTCGCAGTCAAACGACCGCCACCGCTTTATCACCGATATCTCATACCCGGGCTCGACATTCAGGGTGTGGTGCGAACTCACGTCCACACCGCTCTCGATGACGCCGGCGATCCGGAGCCGGTTCGTGTGCTGGTGAAACTCAACCTTCTCGACCCGGATGCCGAGCCTGATCGGCCGCTTCTCAACCTTCTCCGGCCGGAGCTTATCGGTCGCCGCCTCAACGCTCCGGAACGTCGTCGCAAAGACGAGATCCCCCGGCCCGACCAGGTGAGAGAGGTGCCAGAGGTCGTCGAGTGTCTCGGGAAAGAGCCTTATCTCGCCGAAATCCCTCTTGAGATCTATCACTTCAGCCTTCATGGTTCCACGATATCAGAGCCCCCTGGCGGGACGAACGCCGCGACCGCCTCGGTGTTCAGCACACCCTTGAGCCCCTTCCATTCATCCTCGGGGAGCTTCTCCCGGAGCGCCCGGACCACCTTCCTCGCTGTATCGTTTGGCTCGTATTGCCCGGGCTCAAGGGTCACCCATGCCTTCGCCCGCCCGGCGATGGCCGATGGCGGGCCTCCTATGACGGCAACACCGGGTGTTAACTGGAGGCCGATCGCAACCCCGACGGGAGTATTCCTGAAGTACTGCCGCTCCCCCCTGACGATGAACGATCCCCGGGCCACGTACTCACCTGACTCGGGCGTCTTGCTCACCTGGTCCGGGCGTGCGGCGTAGACATCGGCCGAGAAGTGGCCGGCTTTCCAGGCGTTCGAGTAGGATGCAGCGAACGCCGCGGCCTCATCCAGGTGCTCGGTGGCCCCCTTCACGATGACGACGCTCCCGCCGTGGACATCGGCGTGGATGAAGAGATCCCCGCCCTCCATGTACTTCCTGACGAGCTCCTCGTTCTGGGAGGCGTCCCGGCCGCCGATGACAAGAACGCCGTCTGACGTCATAAACCACCGGAACCGGTGGTACCACCGCTTCTTCTGGAGGACGAGTTGCTCCTTCTTCCGGGGTTTTACGGTGATCGTCCGCTCCATGGCTGCAAGGGCGCCGGTCTTCTTCTTCTTGAACTTCTTGATCTGGTCGTAGTAGCGGCCGATGTTCTGCTCGATCGTCTCGTGGACGAATATCTTCACCCGCTCCCCGGAGAGATCGACCTCCACCGCCGCCTCCGCCGGGTGGACGGCGCGGATCATCTTCGCGGCCTCGTTATCGCGGTTCGTCTTCAGGATCTCCTCGATCTCCTGCCAGGATCTCTCCCGGCTCGCCGCATCGAGTGTCTCTATGACCCCGGCGACGGCCGGATAGTTCTCGTAGAGCACCTCCACGACCCGCTCGTAGCGCTTGATCTTCTTCTCAAAGCCGCGGATGGCATCCGCCTGTCGCTGGCGGATCGTCTCCTCCCGGGAGAGCCGGGGTTTCCTGGCCGCGGCCTCCGCCTCACCCTCGACCTTCGGGTAGAAGGCATCCAGGGCCTCGCTGAAGGTCTCGAACCGCTCCCGAACCTCATCCCCGGCGAGCACCACCGGCCAGCACCCCGACTTCGTGATCACCGGACTATGGCGGAGCTCGACATCGGCCATCAGCCGGCCAAAAGCATCCCGGATCGCCCCTGAATCCACATCAGCGGCCGTGGCACTCTTTTCGACACCCGCCATACGGCAGACCTCTTCGGCATACGCGCCGCCGAGCATGCATCCGACGGCAAGCGTCCTGACTATATCGCGGTCCGAGCCGGCGAGCATCCCAAAAAACTCCTCTGGCGGGAGCGCCAGACAATCGGTTCCCAAAAAAGCATAGACCGCGCCCGGGACCACATCCCGGTCCCTGAACCGGTGGTGCCAGAGTGGTTTTATGATCGTGTAGTCCTCATCGCAGAGGATAGCGTTCCCCTCATCGAAGAGTTCGAATATGAGGTGGTAGGTCGTATCCCTCTTCCCGATATCGATGCTCATGGTCCGCTCGATCCCGAGCTGCCGGATGCCGAGCACCCGGCCACCATCGAGGTGCTTTCGGAGCAGCATCGCAAACCCCGGAGGGTGCTTCGGGGGTTTCGGGAACCCCGCGGTGAAGTGAGCGCGCCTTCCCGTCTCCACGAGGAAGAGGTACTTCGCCCGGTCTTCCCCGTTTAACCTGATACCGAGGGTCTTTGCATCGAACTGGTAGATCTTCCCTACCCAGAGCGGGAGGCGATCGGCCGCCTCCGACACAAGCGCCCGGAGATCGACCCCGCTCATACCCTGTAGTGTTGCCATTGGTTCCTGAAGTACACTATCGAGCCGGTACCTAAAGAATTGTACTACCGGCGGGAGAAGCCCCGGGCCTGCCGGGATCGGGCAGATCTTCTCCTCCCGAGTGGGACGGCCGGGGACTTATCTTTATATTCGGTGAAGACCCTATTAATATAAGAATTCCGGGAAGAGGCATGCAATCACCCCCCTCAGAGGAACATTAAGATGAGCGACAGTGTGGCAGCAGCAGAGGCTGAAACGGCAAGACCGCGGACACGCGCCAATAAACAGGCCGAGCACAGGGACAGGATAAAACGGACACTTACAGCCTGTTTCATGGGCATCCTGACCGGGGGGCTTGCATTCTACCTCTCCGGCACCCCCGACCCGGTCAGTGGGCTCCAGGCCAACGCCTTCGTCGGCCTGCTCCTCCTCGCGGCAGGAATAGCCTTCCAGAAGCACGTATTCATGCTCCTCAAGATCGACTACATGGACCTTACCAGCAAGGACTGGTTCTACCAGGGCTTCATGACGTTCGCGCTCTGGTTCATGACCTGGACACTTCTATTAACCACAACAGTCCTCTGATCCCCCATGCGAATAGCTGTCGTACACCGTGACAGGTGTCACCCCCTCAAGTGTGGCACCGAGTGCATCCTCTACTGCCCGCGCGTCCGGACCGGGGACGAGACCATCGTCATAGGCGAGAACCAGAAGGTCATCATATCCGAGGAGCTCTGTGTGGGCTGCGGTATCTGCGTCAAGAAATGCCCATTCGGGGCGCTCGATATCGTCAACCTCCCCGAGGAGCTCGACCAGCCGACACACCGCTACGGCCAGAACGGGTTCGTCCTCTACGGCCTCCCGATACCGGTCGAGGGGAAGGTCACCGGCATCCTCGGGCCAAACGGCATCGGGAAGAGCACGGCGGTCAAGATCCTCTCCGGGATGCTCATACCGAACCTGGGAATGACCGACTCCGAGGTATCCTGGGGGGATGTCCTCGACCTCTTCCAGGGGACGGAGCTCTTCGACTACATCCAGATGCTCTCGCAGAGAAAGATGAAGGTCGCCGTAAAGCCGCAGTATATCGATCAGATCCCGAAGGTCTTCACAGGATCGGTGTATAGCCTCCTCGCGACCACCGACGAGCGCGGCCGGCTAGACCACTACATCGACCGGCTATCCCTCAGGCCGATACTCGACCGGACGATCAAGAATCTCTCCGGCGGCGAACTCCAGCGGGTGGCGATCGCCGCCTGCCTCGCGCGTGACGCCGACTTCTACTTCCTCGACGAGATCACGCCCTACCTCGACGTCTACCAGCGTATGGCCGCCGCGAACCTGATCCGCGAACTCGCCCTGGAGCGGCCGGTCGCGATCGTCGAGCACGACCTCGCCATCCTCGATATGCTCGCCGACACCGTGCATATCGCCTACGGAAAGCCGGCGGCCTTCGGCGTCATCACCCACCCGAAGGGTGTCCGGGTCGGGATCAACCAGTACCTGGAGGGGTTTCTCCCGGAGGAGAACGTCAGGTTCAGGGACTTTGCGGTGACGTTTGAAGTCCGGGCCCACACCTCGGATGTAAACCGGGAGGAGCTCTTCGCGTTCCCGGCGATGACAAAACGCCTTGATCAGTTCTCGCTCGCAGTCGGTGGCGGGGAGATCCGGTGCGGCGAGGTTCTCGGGGTCGTCGGCGCAAACGGCATCGGGAAGAGCACGTTTGCAAAACTTCTCGCCGGGGTGATCGAGCCTGATGCCGGGTCGATGGACACCAGGGTGCGGATCTCCTACAAGCCGCAGTACCTCAAGAGCGACAGTGAAGCGACTGTCGAGGAGATCCTCAGGCAGACGACGACGAAGTTTGATACATCCTACTACCAGCACGAGATCCTGGAGCCCCTCTCCCTCACGGAGATCCTCCAGGCGCCGGCAAACACCCTCTCCGGCGGCGAACTCCAGCGGGTGGCGATAGCGGTCTGCCTCTCGCGTGACGCCGACCTCTACATACTGGACGAGCCGAGCGCACACCTCGACGTTGAGCAGCGGGTCAGGATATCCCGGTTGATCCGGAGGCATGCCGAGGGCCGGGACGCAAGCACGCTCGTTATCGACCACGACATATACGTGATCGATATGATAAGCGACCGGATCCTTGTCTTTGAGGGAGAGCCCGGAATAAGCGGCAGGGCCACGGGGCCGTTTGATATGGCGCCGGGCATGAACCGGTTCCTTGCGGAGCTCGGGATCACGTTCCGGCGGGATAGGACCGGCCGGCCACGGATCAACAAGCCGGGGTCATTCCTGGACCGGGAGCAGATGGCCGCCGGCGAGTACTATTACGCCGAGATCTCCAAGTCCTGAGGGCGGGATAGTAAATCACCAGAA
>JAAZIF010000006.1 GCA_012510335.1 Methanomicrobiales archaeon
CCGATTATCAGGATCCCTTCCCCGGGCTGGAAGTTGAGGAGATCCTTCTCACTCACCTCGAAGAACCTGGCGTTTTCCTGGGCCTGTTTCTTGTTCTCGGCTCGCATGCAGAACTTCACGGCGATGTTTGCAAGGATCTCCTCGTTGAAGTGCGCGATCAGCTGGGATGCAAGGATCAGCGAGACACCGAACTTGCGCATCTCGGTCGCATACTTGTTCAGCACCGCCTTGATCGCCGTCTTTGACCCGCTCTTCTGGCTCACCAGTAGTTTTGCCTCATCGACTATGACGAAGAGCCGGAACTTCTCCCGGTCGTTCTCCGTCCCGCGCGGGATCTCGCCCATAGCCTGGAGGGTGTAGTAGATCCGCCGGAGGAAGAGGTCGGCAAAGAGGTAGCGCAGGTTCTCGGGGAGGGCGTTTAAGTTGATGTGGGTGATCCCGCTTGAGAGTATGGTGGGGATGGAGATCTTCTCCTCCCCGGAGAAGAGCTTGTAGTCGAATATATCCTCAAGATAAGCCGGGATCGTCTCATCCTCGCAGTCCATGATCTCCCCTTCGATATCATCGAAGTCGAGTACCCGTGTCCATGTCGCGGTCTTCCCCGTGATCCCCGAGATCCGGTAACATCCCTTGATGATATTCTTGATCTTCCTGCGCTGCTGGATCCCGAGTGTCGGGAAGTTGATAGATATCGCATCGACGAAGTCCGACGTGGCACGTAGCGGTGTGATCTCATCGATGGAGGGGTCGAGCTCGAGCGGGTTGAAGTAATACTCCCCGCCCTCGCGGATCCTGTAGGCCCTGATCTCGCCGATGCCCGGGGCCATATCCCCGTGGAAGTCGATCATGATGACCGGCAGCGCCTGCGCTGCAAGCTCGAGAGCGATACACCGGATCGTCTCGGTCTTGCCGGCGCCCGAACCGCCGAGGATGATCATATGGCCGTTGTTGAGCCTGCCCGGCGACCAGTTGACCCGCCGCCCGTCCGGGGCGTGGCCGAGGAAAATATCAAGCCCGCCGGGGCGGGCGGGGTCTGCCGCCGGGGAGGGGATGGGCAGGGGTACCGGTGCCTCCTCGATCGCTTCCTCTTCCGAAAAGATCTCATCCCACTCCTCTTCAATCTCTTCATCCAGGGGCAGGGGTTCCACCGATGGTAGAGGAATCTCAACCCGGGAAAGGAGGGGTGGTTCTTTGACCGGCCGGCCTATAGCGATTTTTTCGGAAACGTCGACTATCAGCGCTCGCTCGATCTCGCGGAGACGCGCCTCATAGAGATCCCGGTCCTTGATTATGAACCGGGGGATGTCGGCGCCGTCGGTCCCGGGCGCCTCCTCTAGGGTGTAGATCGATCCGGCGAGCAGCCCGAGCACCCTTGAGAGCTCCCGGCTATGGGCCGATGATGCGCGGATGCGATCGTAGTCCTCGCCGCAGGTGAGGTAGCGCAGGACGGTGAACGTCGAGTGGAACGACTCAAGGAGTATATCGTGGTGTTCCCGGACAGCGGGATCGATCGCCTCGAGCATACCTTTGAGGATATACGCGAACTCCGGCGGGAATGTGTAGACGACGCTGTCAGTCCCGGATCCATCAGGATCATAGGCGAGGACGGCGCATCCTGCTTCTTTCAGGAGGGAAGCGAACCGCTCGCACTCGATAAAGAACGCGGGGTTGTTTCTGAGCAGAAAATCGATGAACGTCTCTTCGGTGCCGGGGAGCGTGGAGGGGAGGGTCTTGTTGATGTAGGATCCCTTCACGGTCGCCGCGAGGAGGGCCGGGACGGCTGCATGGATATCATGGGCCAGATCCTGTATATCCAGCGCCCGGATCCGGGCCTCCGTAAGCGGCCGGGCGATCAGCTCCCCGATCGCGGTCGTCGTTATGATCGTCGTGCCGTGCCTGGAGACGGAGTCGATGAGGCCGGCCTCCATGAGCGCGAAGAGCGGCCCCGATGTGTAGGCGTAACAACTCTGCTCGGCAATGCCTCCCAAACTCCCCGGGGACGGCGATGAGCTCTGAGCGATGTAGATGTAGAGGAGCGTCTCGATGATATCGTGGACCTCCTTCACCCGGAAGTCCCGCAGGTAATCGATGATTGCGGGAGGGAACAGCTCTGCCAGAGCAGGGATCCCGGTATCCGCATAGCCCATCGCTCTCAACGCTTCATTAAGATCTCTTGACACAGGTTCACCAGCGGATGCGTTCTCGCGTCTGCCAGCCCCGGGTCACGTGGTGCAGACCCCCGCACCCGGAGCAGGGTCATGTGGAGTACGTTTTGTTCCATAATCTATTAAATATAGGCTGTTTGCGGAAAAGCCGGACATATCCCGGAAGATACACGCTTACGCCGGCACCAGCCGATCCTGGCCCCCCCATATTTCATGAAGAGGTTCCTATTTCCCGGAATTCGGAGAGATGTGCGCGGAAATCGCCAGAATTTATGTGCATATACTTTTATATTTTCGATATTATATTCACTGAATACCCAGGGGGGTGTGTCATGATAACCCTTACCGAACGGCATCGGGTAGCCATACTCGTATCTCTCATTGCCATATCGGTCTTCCTGACCTACTACTTCCATGCCGTCCTTATGTTCGGGACCGTCTTTTCACACTTCTTCTACATCCCCATCATCCTGACCGCCCTCTGGTGGGATAAGAGGAGCATCCTGGTTGCCCTCTTCCTCGGTGGGCTCGTCGTCGTCGGCACGCTCGGTTTCAGCCCCGACCCGCTGGCCCTGGACGACTACGCACGTATACTGATGTTCATCGTCGTCGCCTCTGTTGTCGCTTCCCTCTCCGAGCAGCTCAGGAAACGGGAGCGCGAGGTGAAGAAACAGCGGGATCTCGTGCAGCGCTACCTGGATGTGGCGGGCATCCTCTTCGTCGTTATCAGCAGAGACCATACCATCAGGCTCATCAACCGGGATGGCTGTGAGATGCTCGGCTACCGGGAAGAGGAACTCCTCGGAAAAGACTGGTTTGAGACACTCGTCCCGGAGACGCTGAGGGAAGCGCGGCGACAGATCTTCGATGCCGTGATCAGCGGGGACGGCACCTCCCGGGGCCGGCGGGAGAATACGGTCGTTACGCGGAACGGGACCGAGGTGATCCTCGCGTGGCGAGATGCGGTGCTCACCGGTGATGACGACCGGCCGGTCGCGATGATAGGGTCGGGCTCCGACATCACCGATAGAATCCGGGTGGAAGAAGAACTGCGGGCGGCCCATGACGAGGCGAACCTCTACCTCGATATCATGGCGCATGATATCAACAACGCTAACGCCGTCGCCCTCGGCTATACCGACCTGCTCATCGAGATGCTGGAGGGGAAGGAGAGGCAGATGGTCTTGAAACTCAGGGGCGGGATAAGCCGGAGTATCGAGATCATACAGAACGTCTCGACGATCAGGCGCCTGCACTCAGGAGATGACGCCATGGCCCCTGTCGACCTGGACGCAGTCATCAGGGCCGGGATCGCACACCACTCCGATGCCAGGATCCTCTACGAGGGTGAACCGATAATGGTCATGGCCGACGACCTCCTCCCGGAGGTCTTCATGAACCTCTTCAGCAACAGCATCAAGTTCGGGGAACCGGGGGTCGAGGTCAGGGTTCGCATCAAGGATGAGGACGGGGTGGTCGAGGTCTCGGTCGAGGATACCGGGCCGGGGGTGCCTGACCCGGTAAAACCTATGCTCTTCACCCGGTTTACGCGGGGCACGAATACCAGGAGCGGGAAAGGGCTCGGCCTCTACATCACGAGGATGCTTGTCGAGCGCTACGGTGGGAGGATCAGGATCGAGGATCGGGTGCCGGGTCACCCCGGGGAGGGGGCCGCCTTCCGGTTCACCCTCCAGCGGTGCGATCAACCGATCAGCGCCAGATCCTGATCGGATCGAGCGCGGCATCTATGACCAGGTCGAACGAGAATGTGTCGAGCCAGCCCCCTTTCTCAAACATCTCCATGAAGCAGACACCGACGATCTTCGCATCCGGGTGAGTGCTGACGACTGCCCGCACCGCATCCTTCGTGACCGGAACACCTGGCATCGCAAGCCCGCCCATCAGGACGATCACCTTAGGGTTGACCTGAGCTGCGTCGCTGGAGACCTGCATCCCGACCTTATCCACGGGACGGATCATCTTTGCCGCAGACTCGTCTACGAAAGGAACGTAAACTTGCTCGATCGAGAGATCCCGGACGGCGAAACCCAGGAGCTCGATGAAGGGCGTGCAGGTGCCGGGGCATCCGTAGTAGACGACCTGATCGCCGGCACCAAGCCCCGTCTCGCGGAGGTAAGCCTTGAACGGCCGGAGCATCCCGGAGACGCCTGAGAGTTCTTCTTTGAGTTCCATAGTGGTCTAATTGTCACTGGCTGTATATACTGGTTCTGGAATGGGGCGGGGTCAGAACCCCGCCTCGACCGTCCAATCCAGCCACTGGGCAGACCGGAGCTCCTTTGCTGTCGCCTTATAGACCCCGTAGACGTTCTGGTAGAAGTCCAGCACCCATTCATGCATCTGGATGTCCGCGAACCGGTCCGGATAGGCGACCTTCGCGATCACCATCGCCTCGATCGTGTACTCAAGACGCTTCGCCCGGTTAAAGGGCGTCCAGGGGAGGGCATAGACCCGCTAGTTCTTCACGGCCCTGAGCTCCTGCAGGTTCTTGTAGTAAGGAGCGGTATAGAGTTCGCTTGCCGGGTGGTATCCCTGCGCGGTCGCCCTGCTCGGTCGATACGACGACGAACACCCCGGTCCCCCTGTAGGCGTTCTTTGCGTCTGCTATCTCCCCGATGAAGTAGGACTCGATCGTATCACCACCCCAGGCCATCCCGGCATCCCCACCCTGCCTGGCACGCGGTGAGAGACCGAGCTGCATCATGCATCGTATGGCTGTTGAGTCGCTCGGCGTGCTCCCCGAGCAGGCAATAGTAACGGGAAATGGTATCACGACGATGACCAATCACCCGCGCAACACCGCGCATGGAGATCTTCTCAGTGGTATGCCGGCAGATGAACTCAACCTCATCTCGATCCAATCGGGAGTGATAGAATAGGGTATTCTTTGTCTCGACAAAGTAAATTCAGCAGCGCTTACAGAAATACTGCTGATTCGCTGCAGAGTTCCTTCCGTTTTTAACGAGATCTTTCCCCTCTTCGATCAGGAAGAACTGACATGCAGAGTTTTGGCAGGTTATTGAAGTGATACTTCGTAGGCGAAGCATAAAAAATATGAAATAATGTCGCAGGAGTAATATCAGCCACTCAGTGGGCCACGACCGCAGAGGCGCTTTAGAAGTTAGTGACGAAGAGAAGTTATTGGAAGAAACGGGTGCTTAAATTCTTGAATTCAAAGTATGCTCCTGAATTGTTAAGGGAGTGACTATATTATGTTTTGCATTTGTGAAGATAATTCTACAGAGATATCGCATTAATTACTACAATTTATATAATAGTTGCTACAGAGAGGAGTGTACCTGCACCGCCAGTGTGGGAGGAGACCGCATGACTGAACCCACAGGCTTCAACCACCTCCTTAAAAGACTGGGTTATGATACTTCCGGCGGATTCGGAGAAGAGAAAAAGATCATCATTCTTCTCTCCCTTGCCGCTGTACTCTTCATAACAGCCTCGGTCGCAGTCGTCCTCGGCACATACAACATCACTGTTACAGAAGTCTACCAGACGATCTTCACACATCTCACGTTCGGCGATATCGGGGGCATACCAAGACTACACAACACCATTGTCTGGGATATCCGTGTGCCCCGGATCATCCTCGCCACATCGGTCGGTGGGGCGCTTGCCATCGCGGGTGCTACCTTCCAGGGTGTCTTTCGAAACCCCCTCGTTGAACCATACATCCTCGGCGTCTCGTCGGGAGCTGCGTTTGGCGCGGCGCTCGGGATAGTCTTTCCGGCGATCTTCTTCTCGATCCAGATCTTCGCGTTTGCGTTCGGTGCGCTCGCCGTAACCTTTGCCTACATCCTCGCCCGGAGCAGGGGTGAGACTCCCATCGTAACCCTCATCCTCGCCGGCGTCATCATCGGTTCGATCTTCTCCGCGTTCGTCTCGCTTCTCAAGTACCTCTCCGATGATACGGCGCTACGCGAGATCGCCTTCTGGCTGATGGGAGGGTTTTACTATGCGACGTGGGATGACATCATCCTCCTCGTTCCCGTGGTCTTCTTCAGCTTTATCGTTCTCTGGGCGCTCGGGTGGAAACTCAACGTCCTCTCAATGGGTGATGATGAGGCCCGGGCGCTCGGGGTCAACCCCGAGAAGTACAAGTTTGTCGTCATCACGCTCGCTACTGCCATAACCGCGTTTGCGGTATCACTCGTCGGGATCATAGCGTGGGTGGGGCTTATGATGCCTCACGCATCACGGATGCTCCTTGGGCCCGACAATCGATTTGTAATCCCGGCATCCCTGATGATGGGCGGGTGCTACCTGATCGTCTGCGATACCCTCGCAAGGACACTGACGACGGCCGAGATCCCTGTAGGGATCCTGACCTCCATCCTCGGGGCGCCGTATCTCTGTTACCTGCTCCGCAGTAAGGGCAGGGTGATCTTTGGTTGATTGCTTATGCTCCATGTTCATGATATGCATTTTCAGTACGGGAGTTTCCCCGTTCTCTCAGGGGTCTCTTTCTCGGTCGGGAGGGGAGAACTCTGCGGTCTATTCGGCCCGAACGGGTCGGGGAAAACAACGCTCTTTAAATGCTGCCTGCGGTTCCTCCATGCAGAGCGGGGGAGTGTGGTGGTGCATGGTGAAGAGATCTCGCGGTGTAGCATCGAGCACCTCGCGCGACTCGTCGCCTATGTGCCGCAGGAACACAAACCGCCGTTCCCTTACCTTGTCCGGGAAGTCGTCCTCATGGGAAGGACACCGCACCTCGGCGGATTCTTTGGCATACGGAGGCATGACCGGGAGATCACGATGGATGCGCTTGCCACCCTCGGGATCAGCGACCTCGCGGATCGGCCTTACAATCAGCTCTCCGGAGGCCAGAGGCAGATGGTGCTCATGGCCCGCGCGATCGCGCAGGATACCCCGATCCTCTTCCTGGACGAACCCACGAGTGCGCTTGACTTCCAGAACCAGATGCGGATATGGGAGATCATGCGCGATGTCGCCGAAGAGGGAAAGACGATCCTCGCCTGCAGCCATGACCCGAACCACGTGGCATGGTTCTGTGACCGGGTCGTGGTCTTGGGGAATGGAACCGTCGTGGCCGAAGGCCACCCCGAGGATGTTATATCAGAGGTTGTGCTTGAGGAGATCTACCAGGACGTCTGCTCTGTCCGTATGCTCGACGGCGTCCAGATGGTGATGCCCCGGTGTGTGACGGAACGAAACGGGAAGCAGGAGAGCAACCACCCCCTCCATGACACCCGGTTTGCTGGAACGTGCGGCGATGTGGACGCAAAAACGTGAAACAGAGGGCAAACAATGAGATACACGGATATTGACTGGAACAGCGTCTGGAAGGATCTTTACGAGAAAAACACAGAGAGCAGGGGGTGCGCCTCTGTATGGGCTTCGCGAGAGAAGGCACATGCGTTTCTCACACAGTCGCGGGAGAACCCTGAGCGGATCCGCCACGTGATCGAGAGCCTCCCGCTCAAAGCAGAGTCTACGGTGCTGGACATCGGCGCCGGGCCAGGAACGCTTGCCGTACCCATTGCCAGACGCGCTACCCGCGTGACCGCTGTGGAACCTGCGGCGGGTATGGCAGAGGTTATGGAGGAGTACGCCACCGAGGAGGGAGTATCAAACCTCTCGATCGTGCAGAAGCGTTGGGAGGAGATCGATCCTGCGGTCGATCTCAACGGCTCCCACGACATCGTCTTAGCCTCCTACTCCCTCGGGATGCCGGATATCCGGACCGCGATCGAGATGATGTGCGAGGCATCATCGGGATGGGTCTACCTCTTCTGGTTTGCCGGGACGACAGCCTGGGAGCAGGCGATGGTCGACCTCTGGCCGAGGCTGCATGGGGAAGAGTTCCGGTCCGGCCCGAAGGTAGACATCCTCTGGAACGTCCTCTACTCTATGGGAATATACCCTAACGTGGAGACGGTGCGGATGGAGCATACCCGCAGGTTCCCGAGCATCGATGCCGCCGTGAATGAGTTCCGGGAGCAGTACCGTATAACGTCTCCGGCGCAGGAGGAGGTTCTCCGGGAGTATCTCGCCGCGAGCCTCCTTCGGAAGGAGAATGGCGGCTACCTGCACTCAGGAGCGACGACCAGGATAAGGCTCTGGTGGGAGGTGTGAACGGATGCCGTTGAGGAAGATTTGGGGGCAGGCGGCCGCGATCCTGACCCTGCTGATCCTCTTCTCGGGGTGTGTCGGTACCGGGCAGGGCGGAGTCTCGCCGGGTTCGGGAGCCTACGCATCTGATCACCGGACGGTCATCGATTCCCGTGGGGTCGCGGTCAGGGTACCGGCGGAGATCAACCGGGTCGTCACCCTCTCTGCCGGTTTCATTGAAGGTACGATGTCCGTCTTCGGCGAGGAGGAGAAGATCATCGGGGTCGGATCAGTCTGCGTCCAGAAAATTTTCAACTACACTATTCCGACCGCGAACGGAGAGATCCTCGAGTACCAGGGCGGTATGGAACCGGTAACCTACCTGAGCCCCCGAATCCGAGATCTCCCGCGGATCGGGGAGGATACGGTCGTAAGCTATGAGACACTTGCAGGGCTCGACCCAGACCTGGTCATCTTCCGAGTCACCACCTCGATGGAAGATGAGGGAGTGCAGATGATGATCCGGACGATCGAGTCTCTTGGGATACCTCTAGTCGTACTCAAGAGCCCCCGATGTTACGATGAGCCAGACCTCTCGACGATCTCCGAAGAGATCCGGATCCTGGGTGCCGTCTTTGGGAAGGAGCAGAAGGCGAGCGAACTCGCTGAGTACCTTGAGTCCCAGACGCAGATAGTCTTTGAGCGGACAAAAGATATTCCAGACAGCGAGCAGCCAACTGTCATCGTATTCGGCGCATCTCCGAACAGCCGGATGGCTGGAGGAGCCGGCATGATCAGAGGGACTGATATGATCGAGTCCTACTTTATCGAGGAGATCGTCCACGCGAAGAATGCCTTCCGGAACACCGGGAGACCCACCATCTCAGCCGAACAACTCCTCGCCCTCGACCCCGATGCTGTCGTGCTCGACACGGCGAACGGCTACCACCCACCTGAGGAACTCTACTCAGCACCGTACTACCAGAATGTCGGTGAACTCTCGGCTGTAAAGAACCGTCGTGTTTACGCCCTTCCCTGGACATGCCGCAGTACCAAACGCCTCGAATATCCAATCCACGTGATGGTGATCGCAAAGGCGGCGTATCCCGAGCTGTTTGCCGATATCAATCTTGGGGAGTGGTTACTGGATTTCTACAAGAACGTCTACGGCGTCGACTACGAGACAGCGAAAGCACTGCGATCAGTGCAGTGGATGGACTGGTGCGTGGAAACGTGTCCCCATTGCGGATGACTGGAGACTGAAAATACTTTGGAGGGCATATCGCACAAGGGCGTGGCTTCAGGAAACCGTATTGCCCGAAAACTCGAAAAAGCTGGTTGATCAAAAAATGAACCGGGCACCGGTATCCTGGCGCCCGATTTTTATCTTGCGGGGTGAAGGGGCAGAGCGAGAAGACCCCGGCACAACAGGTGCGGTGATGAAAGCGGCGCCCCTTCGTGCATGAACGTATACAATTATATTGGATATCATCTTATCTCTGTTCAGATAGCCGATGGAGGATCATGCCAATGTACATTACGACCAAAATAAAGATTAAGGTTACTCCTGAGCAGGAGGATGTACTCTGGCATCTTTCAGAGAGGTGTCGATTGCTCTATAATTTCGCTCTCGCCGAGCGAAAGGCAAACCACCAGGAAAACAAAG
>JAAZIF010000316.1 GCA_012510335.1 Methanomicrobiales archaeon
GACCCGAAGCAGTACGTGGTCATCCCCGCGCACACCCGCCTGCTCCACAAGACCCTGAACGAGAAGCAGGCGGCGATCAGGAAGCGACTGGTCGAACTCGGCTACAACCGCCACACCATCCGTGGCAGGGTTGCTGTCGTCACAAGCGGTGTCGCCGCTGCCTACGTCCAGGAGGTGCTCCCCGATGACGTATCTCTCGCGATCATCGGTGCCTACCCCATCGACGAGGAGTGGCTCAAGTCCTTCGTCGACCGGCACGAGAAGGTTCTTGTCATCGAGGAGCTCGCCCCGGTAGTCGAGGAGGCGGTGCGCCAGGTGGCGACGGAGACGGAGATCTCCGGCAAGATGACCGGCGCGGTGCCGTATGAGGGGGAACTTACCCCGGCGACGGTCGCCGCCGCCATGCAGGACGCAGGCATAACCCCCACGGTGGTCTTCCCCGGTGCCGCCCCGGTCCCCGGGGTGCCGCCCCGCCCGCCGATACTCTGCGCTGGATGCATGCACCGGTCGACGTTTTATGCCATGAAGAGGGTCTTTCGCGATGGCATATTCCCAAGCGACATCGGATGCTACACCCTCGGGCTCCAGCTCGGGGCGGTCGACACCACCATATGCATGGGTGCCTCGATCACCGTCGGGAGCGGTATAGCCCGGTCCGGCGAGAAGCGGCCGGTGGTCTGCACAATCGGTGACTCGACGTTCCTGCACACGGGGATCCCGGGGCTCTTAAACGCCGTCTACAACGGTGCCGATATGGTCGTCGTCATACTGGACAACCGGATCACCGCGATGACAGGCCACCAGCCAAACCCCGTCACGGGAGTGACGGCCACGGGTGTCGAGAGCGTACCGGTATCGCTTGATGCCATCTGCCGGTCTTGCGGGGTTTCCTGGGTCGAGACCGTCGACCCCTACGACATGCCCCTCCTCCTTGAGACCTTCCGCCAGGCAAAGGAGCGCAGGGGCGTCCGGGTCATCATATCAAAACAGCCCTGCGTCATAACCGCACGGCGCGCCGGGATCAGGCGAAAACCCTACGTGGTTCTCCCGGAGCGATGCACTGGTTGCGGTGTCTGCCGGTCGTTTGGCTGCCCGGCGATCGCTTTTGACGAGGATCTCGCCATGATCACCGATCTCTGCGCCGGGTGCGGCGTCTGTGCAGACATATGTCCGTCTGGTGCGATCGTGAGGGAGGGGCGAGGATGAAACCCTCGTTTGATATCCTGATCGTCGGGATCGGCGGCCAGGGGACCGTTCTTGCCTCAAACGTCCTGGGTGAGGCGTGCATCATCGAAGGCCGGAGCGTCAGGAGCGCCGAGACCCACGGCATGGCGCAGCGCGGCGGGTCGGTGGAGAGCCATATCCGGATCGGCGGGAAGTTTGGCTCCCTCATCACACCGGGGACGGCAGATATCCTCATCGCCTTCGACCTCCTTGAGGCGCTCCGCTACCGCCACTACCTCCCGATCGGAGGGAGGCTCATCGCGAACCGGAGCCTGGTCATCCCGACATCGGTCTACCAGCAGGGGCTTATGGCGCCGGATGAGGAGAGCATAATCACCGCGCTCGCGGATCTCGATCTCGTCTGCATCGATGCTTCGCGCCTCGCGGAGGAGGCGGGGAGCAGCCTCTC
>JAAZIF010000317.1 GCA_012510335.1 Methanomicrobiales archaeon
CGGATCAACGGGACAACCCGGCCCCTGATCTCTTCCCCTCGTGTGCCGATTCCCCCGAGCATGGATTGAAACCTGCTCTCCATCTCGGCCATGAGGTCGTCAAAATCCTGCCATACTGTTCTGTACGGCCTCCTTTCAATTCCTGCCATCTTACTCTCTCCTGGTCTGTGAAACGGCCCCAGGGTGATTGGATCGCTGAGGCTAACCTTAAGGTAGTGTTCTGGATATATAGATATTGGTGGTGGAGCGCGGAGATCGGCGGATCGGTATGGCAGCGCTCCCCTTCGCGGCCGTCTGTCAGGGCATAATGCGTCCTCCCGGAATACCCCTCTGCCACACAGTCGGCAGATGCGTCTAATCATGGATGCCGGTGGCGTGCGGCCCCCCGCTCCAGAATGATCTGCTGCGGAGGAGGGGGTTAGGTGCCGGGCGCTCCTCTTCGCGTGGTCAGGCGATACCCGGTCGATGGTACTATCGGGATATGGGCCGCAAAACCCCCGGGCCTGGAAGAGCAGGCCTCAAGCGGAGGTACTCGCCGGCCGGCCCGACACGCGTGCCGGGATCTCCGCGCTGGCGGCGCACGCCGGAGCGGCCTTGAAGAGGGGCAGCACCCCCGGGTTCAGGCATATCGGTGACGCGCGGGATCGCGCCTCATCATATGGCGCACGGGGGATGCCCGGGTTGAGGCTGAGAGATGCTCTCGCCCGGGGCCCTGGCTCCCGGGTCCGGGAAAGAGCGTATTGCGGCAGGTGCCCGGGGGAATAGCGCCGGAAGCATCACAGTCGCGGAGAGGCTCCGGTGTCAAGGTATATACCGCATGGCAGAGATTGATCTCTTAATCCCTCCAAGGGAAAAACCATCACCTGGTGCCATATATGCGGGTGCAACCATCAGCAGGCGATGAGTCGACCATCCTGAGGTGGATGCGGCTCGAGATAGGCAGGATCAACGATGGGATCGTCACGGAACGAAAACGCCTCTCTCTTCTCCTGAGAGAGGAGCACCCATCGTCGGTTACGAGAGGCGGGGCTGAGTACAACTTCGACAGGGATGTCCTCCTCCGGATGGAGCAGACCCTCCCGGGAGAACTGCAGAGAGAGCTCCGGCTCCCGATCCTCTTTTACTTCGACTCAACGGTCCCGGACAGTTTCTTCCTCGCTGATGAGGCTGCCCTGCAGGCACTCCAGCGCCTGGAAGAGATCAGTCCTCTCAGGAGGATGCATGGCGGGAGGCTCTGGATAGCAAAACCCATCGTGCATGCCATCATGAACCGATACCCGACAGCCGTGCAGATCGTTATGGGGTAGCGGGGCACTTCCCGTGCAGGGCGACGATCAATCCCCTCGCACCCCTGCCGCCTCACGAGAGGGCGCGCTGCCCTAAAAGAGAAGTTCCCGGCACATATCACTCATGCTTTTTCACGTTGAAGTATGAGGTGCCGCAGTGCCTCTGCCCCGACACCTGGCATAAATCCCTGATCCAGGGCGATGCGATGGCTCACGCGGCCTATCGGTACGCCCGCGATCATCAAACCCGCACCGATTTCCCCCGGAGATATCGACCGCGCCGCTGGATCCTGCCCGGATGATCCACCGGGCAGATGAACCCTGAGGTAATCGATGCCGGTGATTGTTTTAGTTTTGATAAGTACTTTTGGTTGACATTGTGCCCGGGTTGATTAACGCTGGGGTCTCTTTGCTGATCATCTGAAAGGCGAAAGATCCTCCATCAAGAAAATGCTTCAGAGCAGCCTGATTCGAAGGAATACGGAAGATACTGAAGGTATAACGTTCCAGGTATAGCCCCGGAGGAGGGCAGGAAAGAACACCCCGGCTACATTCAAGAGAAAAGTGAGGAAAATGCCGCGGGAGAGAAAATGGAGCCGCGAAGTGTGGGACCGGTGCATCGACATATACACCCGGATTTTATGCCGGATAGAGATCTGGCTCGATTATTTCCTGTAATTATATTGGCCTGCCGAGGAAAAAGGCGCTGTAATCCAGAGTTATTTGCAAGACCACAGTATGTCCCCCCCGCCGTCCACACAGGTATGCCGGACGAAGAGGCCGGGGGCATTTCTATATAAAGATGGATGTTAATCACTACTATTAAATATCCCTAACTTAGAATTTATACATATCCGAGGTTTTACCATGGAACTCAAGTACGTACAGACAACATGCCCGTACTGTGGTACGGGCTGCAGCTTCAACCTCGTGGTGAAGGATGGAAAGGTTGTCGGCACACAACCATACACCCGATCACCCGTCAACGAGGGTAGGGTATGCCCCAAGGGTACCTATGCTCATGAGTTCGTGAACAGCCCGGACCGCCTTACAAAACCGCTGATCAAGAAAGATGGCAAGTTTGTTGAGGCGACCTGGGATGAGGCGTATGATCTGATCGCTCAGAAGTTCAAATCATACAAGCCCGATGAGTTCGCTTCACTCGCATCGGCCAGGGTCTCAAATGAGGAGAACTACCTCATGATGAAGTTCACCCGTGGCGTCATTAAATCCCGGCACATCGATCACTGCGCCCGGCTCTGCCACGCATCCACCGTCGCGGGCCTTGCCGCATCGTTCGGGTCCGGTGCGATGACAAACTCTATTCCTGACATCGCCGAGTCGAAATGTGTCTTCGTACTCGGGAGCAACACATTCGAGCAACACCCCCTGATCGGACGCAAGATCGTTCAGGCGAAGCTGAACGGCGCGAAGATCATATACGCTGACCCGCGCTACACGCCGACCGCCCGCCAGGCCGACCTCTACATGCAGTTTGTCTCCGGCTCCGACGTCGCCATACTCAACTGCATGATGCAGGAGATCATCAAGAACGGCTGGGAGGACAAGGAGTTCATCGAAAAGAGAACCCGGGACTTCGAGAAACTCAAGGAAGTCGTCATGAAAGAGGACTACAGCCCTGAAAACGTCTCAAAGCTCTCCGGCATCCCTGCTGACCAGCTCAGGCAGGCCGCAGAGTGGTTCGGCACCACGAAGCCCGGCGCCATCCTCTACTCGATGGGCATCACCCAGCACACCGTCGGTGTCGACAACGTCCGCTCGGTCGCTAACATCCAGATGCTCACAGGCAACCTGGGCAAGCCCGGTTCCGGTGTGAACGCACTCCGCGGCCAGAACAACGTTCAGGGCGCCTGTGACATGGGGGCTCTCCCGGTCGTCTTCACCGGCTACCAGAAGGTCATCGATGAGGCCGCCCACAAGAAGTTCGCCGATGCCTGGGGCTTCCCGGACGGTATCTGTGAGCCGAAGAACGGCTACGAGGTCACCGTCATGATGAACGTCCTGACCGACAACCCCGGCGAACTCAAGTGCATGTACATAATGGGCGAGAACCCGATGCTCTCCGACCCGGACCTCAACCACGTCAGGGAAGCCATCGAGAACCTGGAGTTCCTGGTCGTGCAGGATATCTTCCTGACCGAGACCGCCGAACTCGCCGACGTCGTCCTGCCCGCGGCCTGCTATGCGGAGCGCGGTGGCACCCAGACCAGCACCGAGAGGCGCGTCCAGCTCTGGCGCAAAGCCCAGGAAGCCCCGGGCGAAGCGAAGGAAGACTGGCAGATCTTCTGCGAGCTCGCTGCAAAGATGGGCTATGCGGAGCAGTTCCCCTACCAGAGCCTGGAGGACGTCTTCAAGGAGGTCGCTGAGGTTACACCGTCCTATCACGGCATGACCTACGAGCGGCTCGAGCGGCCTGAGGCGCTTCACTGGCCCTGTCCGAGCCTGGACCACCCGGGAACCCCGATCCTCCACCG
>JAAZIF010000052.1 GCA_012510335.1 Methanomicrobiales archaeon
GCCGGCACTACCCCTTATACGTCTGTAGCAGGGCGTCGGCGTAGGCCTCTCTCTTCTTCGTCGGTATGTAGTTGAACTCAGCAGTTCTCCTGAGGAGTTCGGCGCGGATCGCGACATCGCCCTTAAGGTTCAGGCCTCGCACGCCGTCGATGATCATATCGAGGTGGTTGATGCCGGTCGCCTTCCCATCCACCAGGATCGCCTTGATCTTGATCGCCTCAGGCTTTATACCGCCGCATATGGTGCAGTAGTCGCCTTCTTTCTCTGTCACGCCCCCTCCCTCCCACGGATCATCGTGAGAGACATCTTGAATCGGGTTATGGCTGACAGGGCGTGGGGGACGTCTGCCGGGAAGATGATCGTCTCCCCGGCGCTCATGTGGTGCGTCTCGCCCGCGATCCAGACCTCGCACTCGCCATCGAGGATCGTCACCACCGCATCGTAGGGCGCGGTGTGCTCCGAGAGCCCCTCGTCCTCGTCGAACGAGAAGAGGGTGATGCTCCCTGATCTGTTGCTTACTATCATCCTGCTTGCCACGGTCCCGTCCTGGTAGGCGACGAGATCAGGCAGCCGGAGAACCTTTCCCTGCAGCTCTGAACGTTTTTCTCTGGCCATTGCTGTATCAGTCTTTATTCTCCGGATCTAATCTTCTTATCGCTCCGCCCGTAGACGAGTGCCCCCTCCACGGGGCAGACCTCCATGCATCGGCCACAGAGGTAGCACTCCCCGATCCGGGCATCGGGGTCCGCCTCCCCGGTCGGGCACGCCCGCTCGCACTTCCGGCACTCTATGCAGGCTTCCGTTCGCCGGAGCTGGTAGAGGGCCTTTGAAGCCGCGGGAGCGAGGAGGGCGCCATACGGGCAGACGTAGCGACAGAACGGCCGGTAGACAGTGGCGGAGAGGAGGAGGATCCCAAGGAAGATGAAGAACGATACGCTCGCGACCGCGAGGTGGAAGAAGGCGGGTACACCTATGAATTCCAGGAGATTTCCTGAGAATCCAAGTGCAGCGGCGAGGAAGACGATGAAGACACCGGCCCTGACCGCCACCGGGGTCCGGCTCTCGGCGCGGCCGTGCTTCTTCACCGGCAGTAGATACATGAGTTCCTGGACGGCCCCGACCGGACAGACCTGCCCGCATATGATCCGGCCAAAGACCAGGGCGAGGCCGATGAAGATGATAAGCATGCCGAGCGCCATGGGAACCGGGGCCCCGAGCGCCGCCGTATCCCCGAGGACGGCCAGCTGCAGCTGGTAGGGGAAGACCGGCGCGAAGACCAGGAACCCGAAGAGGGCGGAGGCGATGAGGAACGGGATCGCCCGCCGTCGGGTGAACCGGCCCGAGTACCAGAGCCCTATGAGGGCTACAAAAGCGAGGAGGCCGTAGATGAAGCCTGCGGCCTTCGGGATCGACTCTACGACCATTGTATCCTCAGAGCAGCCTCGTCCCGGTCGTCGGGCGCGGAACCTTCACGACGAGCACCCTGAAGGTCCGATCGCTCTCGTTGATCCAGCGGTGCGGTATCTTTGCCGGGCTCTCGACCAGGTGATCCTTCCCGACCTCTGCGCGCTCGCCGCCGATCTCGACTATACCGGCCCCCTCAAGGACGTAGAAGAATACGTCCACCGGCGTTATGTGCATCTTGAGCGCCTCTCCCGGCTCAAGCGTTATCACAACCGCTGTAGCGTGCTCGGTGTCGTAGACCTTCCGGGCATCGACGCGGTGGGGGGTTTCGCTTATCGGTTCCTTTGATACATCAACAATCTTCATGGCGTTTATCTCCAGTGTTCTAAGAGCCTCTTGCAGCCTTCACCCTTTGTAGTTCGTCCAGTAGTTCGCGAGGCACTCCTGGCGCCTCCGTTCAATGCGGCGGACCCGCATCTCCGGGTATGTCGGCTCCGTGCTCTGGACCGCAGGGCAGTAGGGGCAGATGGCGTAAGGGACGTCGTCTGCCATATCCCTGACCGGGCAGAGATAGACCCCCTCCCACTCATCGACGATCTGCCCGCCGGGGAAGGGGGTGCCGACAGGGTGGGCGGGCTCTGCGAGGACGAACATGGAAAACCCTGCTAGGAGGTACTTCAGGTAGAGGTACTTAGGATCCTTCTCCCTCGCCTTCCCGGCGCAGGCCCCCGCCACCATGGCCCAGTAGGCGGGATGCGCCGGGGGCCCGGCCAGCCCCGAACCTGCACCGTTCCGCGAGAGGAGGACCAGGCGGTGGTGTGTCCCGAAGATCTCCTCCCTGACGCTTGCGAGGAGGCGATCCCGGTATCCCTCCGGGAGGTCCGCGACCTTCTGCTCGAACCTGGCGTTCATCAGCTCGAGGTCACGGAGGTGGTACGCTCCCACCTCGCCGGCGATGATGCGGAGGAGATCTCCCTTTGTCGCCGCCGCCTGCATCCGGCGGCAGGCTCTCCTGATGGCCTCTGCCGGGGCCGCGCTGTCGCTGATATCCTCTTCGGGATCCGCGGCAAAGGGATCGGTGATGAGGCTGTAGGCCTCGCCGGTGCCGGCGCCGGAGGGTTCACAGCCTCCCCGGCCGAAGAAGTGCAGGATTCGCTCCAGGATCGTCTCTAGCCGCATGGTGTCACCCGGGTTCTCCGGATAGGTGTGGGATCCGGGAGGATTTAACTTGCGGGGGTGAAGTGGCCGGCCCCGGGAGCAGAAGAGGAGGTCCACCCGCCGGGATGGACTCATCGATCGGGTTTACCCGCAGGGAGAGACTCAGACCTGGATGCCTGCCCGGGCAAGCGCATCCTTGATTGAGACGAGTTCCTCTCTGATCTCCCCGAATTCGTCGTCAAGGTGCTTTCTGGTATCACTTCGGAACCCGACAATCTCCTCTTTTACCTCCCTCGTGACCTGGAGGGTCTGATCCTGCCGATCAAGCATCTGATCCTGTCGATCAAGCATCCGATCGAATTTCATATCCATGCTATGGAGCAAGTTTCCGGCGTAATCAATCCGCTCGGATATCTCCTCCTGGAAATCCCCCCGGATGATAGTGAACGTGGTATACTCTTCCGTCGCTTTCTCCCATCTTACAGTAAACGAACGGACTGCGATGGGCCTTCGAATGATGTTGATCTCGCTTATGAAATCCTGAAGATCCTTCTCGCTCCCTTCCGCGACGATCTCGACCTCATCGTTCTCGAGATTCTTTACGTATCCGGAGATGGCACGATCAAACGTCGCGCCGTACACATGCTCCCGATAACCAACCCGCTGGACGCGCCCCTGTGCGATAGCCACAAATCGCCTCATTAAGTTACAGTCCGTGTGGCAGGCATAAATAATTTTGCCGGGTCTGCACCCAATCCCGCCGCCTGCACCAGGGAGATGCAGCAGAATGGCATTATAGGGCGCCGGAGGTGAGAGGTGCCCGGACGGCTGCGGGAGAACAGCCCTGGATCTGCGCACGTCCATCCCCATCCATATTTACGCCGGCAGCGATATTGTGAGACTATGGACCAGAAGAAGTGCCCGTTTACGTCGGGAGCCGCGAAGATCCCCTGCATGGGGTCAGAGTGCTGCCTCCGGGATTGTGATTACATCCTCAAAGATCTGGCAAAGGATCTGGATTATATATCCCGGGAGATCCAGCAGATCAGGCGCCGCGTGTGTATGATCTGATACCGCCTGCCGGCATCCGGGGGCGATCTGCCGGCAGGGTTGATCGGTCCCGCGGGCACCTTACCTGTGGCCGGCGGATTCCAGCGGTATGTAGGGGGCGAAGGCCAGGACGTCCTTTCTTATGGCATCAAACCCGACCCGTTCGACGAACCGTGCGGTCCTCTCCCCCGGCCGTGCGCTCTTCTGGTAGTACTCGAGCAGCCGGCGGACGAGGTCGATGACTTCGTCCTTTGTGAGGTTCTTTGCAGCGACGTCGCCTATCCTCGGGCGGCCGCCGGAGTTGCCCCCGAATACGACGTTCCAGCCTTTTGAATCCCCGATGACCCCGATGTCCCTGAGGTAGCTCTCCCCGCAACACCTGGGGCACCCGGAGACCCCTATCTTGAGTTTTGCCGGCAGGTTCATGTCCTGGTAGAGTTCCTCGATCTCGATCCCGAGGCCCAGGGAGTCCTGTTTGCCGTATTTGCAGGTCACCGTCCCGGGGCAGGCCTGGACGTAGTGAAGGCATGGCGCGGTCGCCTGGCCCACGGTCATACCGAGCTCGTTCCAGATCTTCTCGACATCCTCTTCTTTGATGCCCACGAGTACCATCCGCTGACCCGACGTCATCTTGATGACGGGGATGTCGTAGCGCCTGACGACCTTGATGATACTCTCCAGGTGTTCCGGACTGATTATACCTGCGGGTGTTCTCGGTACGATCGCATATGACGTTTTGTCTCTCTGGAGGATTGCTCCTCTGGGTCTGTCATTCATGGCATGCCTCGCATTTCTCCGGCAGAGTTGGATGCACCGGATATGATCCAGTCTTTGCTCTCCGGAGAGAAAAGAGTGCCGCCGTCCTGCAAGGCCCGGGCCGGCACAACCCCGGGCGCGCCATAGCCCTCACGCATATGCGCGATGACTGTGGCCTCGCCTGCGGTGGAAGAGCCTCTGATGAAGCGTTCGATCGGGAGGAGGGGGAGAAGGTTCTGGACTCACCACCTCCGTTATTGATTTCGTAAGAGAACAATTCACGGATTAGACGGCCAGGCGCAGC
>JAAZIF010000318.1 GCA_012510335.1 Methanomicrobiales archaeon
AACGGTTCGGGGCGCGAGTCGTCCAACCGCTCGTCCTCGCGCCGTTCCCCGTCAGGCAGTGGAAAGAGGTGATGATCGGTGCCGGGAGGGTCATCTGTGTCGAGAACAACGCCACAGGGCAGCTCGCCTGCCTCCTCAGGCAGCAGGGCTTTGATCCCGGCCAACCGGTCCTGAAGTATGACGGGCGGCCGTTTGCGGTTGACGAACTTGAGGCAAGGCTCGCGGAGGTGATTCCATGAATCAGAAACGGCCTGTCGGCGAGCTCATCAGCCCGGCGGAGAACACCTGGTGCCCCGGGTGCGGCAACTTCGCCATGGAGCATATGATGAAGTCGGCCATCGCCGAACTCTCGGAGGAAGAGGGGATACCCATCGAGAACTTCGTCCTCCTCGGCGGTATCGGGTGCCACGGAAAACTGGTCGACTACCTGAACGTCAACAGTTTCTACGGCATCCACGGCCGCTCGATACCGGCAGCCACCGGGATGTGCCTCGCAAACCCGGACCTCCGCGTGATCTGCCACGTCGGCGATGGCGATATCTACGCCGAGGGGCTCAACCACCTCATATTTGCGGCCAAACGGAACAGCGATATCACGGTCATTGTCCACGACAACCGGGTCTACGGCCTGACGACTGGGCAGTACACCCCCACATCCCCCTTCGGGTTTCGCGGCCGCTCTACACCGGGCGGGATCACGGAGCACCCCTTAAACCCGCTTGAGGTTATGCTCGCCGCCGGGGCCACCTACATCGCCCGGGGCTACACGAAGAAGATCCGGCACTTAAAGGATCTCTTTAAGGAGGCGATCATGCATCGGGGGTTCTCGTTCATAGATGTCCTCCAGATCTGCGCGACCTACTTCAACCTGACAGACTACTATAATACCCACGCCTACGAGATGCAGGAAGGCGAGGTCGATACTGGTAGATTCGAGAGCGCTCTTGCGAAGATCCGGGAGTGGGACTACGACCGGGATGCCCCGATAGCGCTCGGGACGTTCTATTCGGTCGAAAAACCGATCTACGAGGAGGTGTTCCAGGCGCTCACCGCCGGGAGGCCGGACCGGCGGGCGCTCATTCGGGAGGTGATCGAGGGACGGCGGTGACCCCGCAGGAGGTCAACCGCCCCGCACTCCCCGGTCGACGTACTCGCCTTCCCGGAGAGCGATGACAGGTTCTTTATCTGCTCCCGGGTCTCCTGGGTCAATCGGGTTCCTTCGCCCAGCGCCTGCACAACGCGGTTTGTGACATTCGCTTCCTCGCCCTGACGCGGGGCCGCAGCATCCCCAGCGGGCGCCCGTCGTCGCCGAGATCCTGGCGGTGGTGTGATACTTCCCCGGGAAGCGGTAACCCCTCACCCTCTCTTTTTTGCTTCAAAAACGGGCGGTTTCAAGATCAATCCAGGGAATCCTGTATTTTCCTGCTTTCAGGCTACCAGATCTACGTGGTCATGTCATTTTACATTTCCGGCAGGAATTACCGGCGAATCCCGGGAACAGATTGCAGCAGTGCTCCGGGTGTGGGGGTGATCGTCGCCTGAGTCTTATCGGATCGGATCCACTCCTGCTCACATTGTTGGCCGGGGATGGACCGCGACCAGAACGAAAACGATCAATATCCTGAGATTGGGGCTGCAATCTCTGGACTGAAGAACCCTGGAAGCCCCCGGTAGGAGGAATAGTCGCAAGAAACTATTTATATTTACTATTCATACTTATTTCTGATGAGGCGGTTTTCTGCAATCGCGGCAGGGCGGGTTCAGCGGGTTGGATTCCGGGATCAGGTATACAAAGAGACATTTGAGAAGGATATATCAGGATACGTAAAGAATCTCGATACCGGCGAGGTCAAGATCGTCGCGGAGGGGAGTGAAAAAGATCTTCTCGCCCTCATCGACAGGATCAATATCATCCGCTATCCAATTGCAGTCAAATCATTCAACATCGAATGGCAGGAGGCAACTGGAGAGTTCACGAGTTTTGAGATCATCCCGGGGGATATCCATCAGGAGATATTTGAGCGGATGGATCTTGCCTGCACAATCATGTACCAGACACTGGAAAATTCTGAAAAGAGTTTAAAGATGCAGGAGCAGATGCTCGATAAGCAGGATCAGATGCTCGATAAGCAGGATCAGATGCTCGACAAACAGGATCAGATGCTCGACAAACAGGATCAGATGCTCGATAAACAGGATCAGATGCTCGATAAACAGGATCAGATGCTCGATAAACAGGATCAGATGCTCGATAAACAGGATCAGATGCTCGATAAGCAGGATCAGATGCTCGAGATCGGGATTGAGACGAAAGAAGAGATTACAGGGCTTCGAAGAGATATCGGAAAGCAACTTGATGAAGAGTTCAAAGAGATCAAAAGGGATCTCGCCTCCATCAAGGGTGCCCTTGCCCGCGCTGGTATTAATGTCTAAATCCCAACCGGAATCCTGGCGCATTTTGGTAGTGGCCCGGCATATAGCTGCTGATTAAATCCGGGTGATCCGAGCGAACTGCGCTACCGCAACAACTCGTGCTCACATCAAAAGAATCGTGCGGCGGAAGTGTTTCGATAACCAGTTCTTTCATAAGCCACTGCCCGGGCAACAGCGGTGATAACGTTTCTCTTCCGGAGATGTCCGGCCGGCAAAAAAGAGAGAGCCTTCTGGTTACCAGACCACCCTACATCCCCTGACCATGCATCAGATCCTTTAAGATCTTCTGTATATCGATCCAGATGATGAGGCTTTTATCCCCTTTTCTCTCCCTGTCAAGACCATCGCTGCTTTTCAGCTTGATGATCCCCTTCATGTGGGTAGACCCTGAGGCCATCCCCTCCATCTGCTCTATATCGGTCTCCGAGACCGGGATGACACTATGAACATCGTCGACTATGACACCGACATTCGACCCGCCGGAGGCCTCGGAGGTGAGGACGATGATCTTCTGTCCCTCTCCTCTCTCCTGCACCGCAAGACCGAGCATCTGGCTGAGGTTCACGATGCTCGTGATCTCCCCCCTGAGGTTCATGATCCCCTCAAGGTATGACGGGGCCCTCGGTATCGGCGTGATCGGCATCATCTCGACGATCTCGCGCGCGAGGTGGATATCGAGGGCGTAGAGAGAGCCCCCGATCTGGAATTCAACAACGCCCACGGTTGCCATTCACGACATCTCTAGAAATAGAACCGCTCCATGGTTCCCTTGAGATCCTGCGCCATAGCGTTGAGTTCGTGCGTTGCGCTCCCTATCTCCTCGGTCGATGCACTCGCCTCCTCAGAGAGCGATGCCAGGTTCTCCATCTGTGCCTGTGTCTCCTGGGTCAGCCGGGTTCCTTCGCCCATAGCCTGGACCACGCGGTTTGCGACGTTCGCCTGCTCCTCTATGGCCCGGGCGATCTCGCCCATGCTGCTCCCTATAATCTCAGCGCCGTTGACGATCTCCCCGAGTTCTGCGATTGTGGCGTTGACGTTCTCAACCCCGCTCTCGATCTCCGCGTAGACCTGCTCCATGTTCCTCGCGGTCTGGTTGCTGTTTGCGAGGATCGATGCTATGAGTTCCTCGATGTTGTGGCTCGCGTTCTTTGATTCGCCGGCGACGACCGCAAACCCGTGCCCGTGTTCGCCGGCGCGAGCGGCCTCGATCGCAGCGTTGAGCGCGAGGAGGTTCGTCTGGTTCGCAATGTCGTTGATCAGTTTCACGATCTCGCCGATCTCGGCCATCTGCCCGTTGAGCTGGATGATCTCATCCATGCTCTGCCGGGATATCTTCTCGACGACAGCCATCTTATCCCTGGTGGCCTCACCGAGTTTCAGGCTCCCCCGGCCGGTTTTGACCGTCTCGTTTGTCGCGCCGAGAACCTCCTGCGCGGTTCCGGTTATCTCCTCGTTCGAGGCGGGGAGGTCGGCGACCTGCCTCTCGACGTTCTCGATCTGAAGGAGAACCTGCTTTGCGAGGTCGGCGCATCTCTGGCCCGTCACCGCCACCTGCTCGGAGGCCTTTGCGATCTCGCCTGAACTCTTGCTCGTGTCCTCCGTACTGCTCCCGAGCTGCACTATAGCCCCCTGCACCTCCTTGAAGGGGACGATGATGACGTCCAGCACCCCGTTGACACCCTCGACGATCTTTCGATACTCGCCCTCGTGTTTCGCTGCATCGGCGCGCATCGAGAGGTCTCCCTTCTGGGCCGCCTGGGTCAGGTACACTGCATCAGCGGTGAGGGACTGGAGCGTTCCGAAAGTCCGTATGAACCCGGGGATAATCCGGTCATGTTCGGAACGCCGGCCGATCTTCTGGAACTCGTCGAGCCGGCTGAGATCGCCGCGACTGAGCATCTCGATGCTATCGGCGATGTAATTGACCCGATCCTGGACCAGGTTGAAGGCCTCAGCGACCTCTGCAAATACCCCCCGGTACTGCCCGGATATCCTACCGTGTTGTCGTTGACAGCCATGCGCTGCAGGGCATGGTTTGCCTCTGCAAGCCCGCCGAGGTTGTCGATGCACTGGTTCAGGCTTACCTTGATCTTATTGTAGTCGCCGTGGTACTCGGCCGTGACCTTATCGGGGAGTTCCCCCCGGCCGAGCTGGTCGATGTAGCCCAGTGTCATCTCAAACGGGCCGGTAACAGCGTCGAGGACGTCGTTCATGCCTTTGAGGATAGCACGGTACTCCCCTGCATGCTTCGCAGCATCGGCGTGGAGGTCTTTTCTGGTGCTTGAGGGCTCACCGGTAGAGTCTACCTCGGGCCGACCCGTCCTCTCCTTTGAGGTGGCGGGGAAGCTAACTCGCAGAGGTCGCCTGTGGACGGTCTCGACCGATCCGGCGTGAGGCCAAGGATGGATGCGGAGCGATTATACCCCCGCACCATCGCCGGCAGGGCAAAAACCCGGCTGAAGTATTACACTCACCGTGGCATCCGGGCGCTATCGCACCCGGCGCGGTAGCAGAGGCAACCTCTCTCCGCAATCGGCTGCCACCACACCAGAACAGCTCTCATAACTCCCCGATCTGCCGGTGAATTAACTTAAGTAAATTAATATAATTTTATTTTTATACAACAAGGGCCTGGAAAAAAGCATCTTCCCGGCGGGGGTGATCCCCGAAGATGAAGAATTCAGAAAAAACCACATGAGACCCACAGGCATGCCGGATGAAAAGGGGAAGGGCATATCCATACGAAACAATGGTCTTTGAGCCAGAAGATAGCCTGACGGACGAAGAGGTCGCCCGCGGCCTGAAACTCGTCATCAGGGATGGCCTCGCCACCCAGGCTATGGTGACCCTGACTGGAGGTATATTCCTCGTAGCCTTCGCGCTCCAGCTCGGTGCGTCCAATACCGTCATCGGCCTGCTCGCCTCCATCCCGCCTCTCGCCGAGCTCCTGCAGATGCCCGCCGTCTACGTCGTCGACCGGGTGCAGAAGCGGAGACTTGTTGTCGTGGCGGCGTCGTTTGCCGCCCGCCTCTTCTGGATCCCCATCATCCTGATACCGTTCTTCCTATCACCGGAGCAGGGGCTATTCGTACTGATCGCCTCGATCGCCCTCTATGCATCATTCTCGGCGATCTCACACTGCGGCTGGAACTCATGGATGCGGGATCTGATACCCCGGGATCAGCTCGGAGCCTTCTTCTCCCGGCGGCTGACCCTCTCGACGGCGCTCGCGCTCGTTATCAGCCTCATCGCCGGCCTCTTCATAGACTCCTGGAATTTCGTCTTCCCGGACCTTGCAGCCTACGGCTACTCCGTCCTCTTCTTCTTCGGGCTAATCGCCGGACTCTTCGGGATTCTGCTCCTCGCCCGCACACCCGAGCCCCGGATGGCCGAAGATGATGATGAGGACGGCCTGCTCGCTGCCATCGCAAAACCGTTTCGGGATACGAACTTCAAAAATCTCATAATCTTCCTCGGTTCATGGAACTTCGCCGTCAACCTAGCGGCACCGTTCTTCACGGTCTACATGCTCCAGAGGATAGGCCTCGATATATCGCTCGTCGTCATCCTCGGTGTCCTCAGCCAGGTCATGAACATCGTCTTCTACCGGTCATGGGGCAGGGTATCCGACCGGTTCTCGAACAAATCGGTCCTCTCCGTCAGCGGTCCGCTCTTTATGCTCACCATATTCGCGTGGATGTTTGTCATGCTCCCCGGTATCTATGCCCTGACCTACCCGCTGCTCATCCTCATCCACATCCTTATGGGGATATCGCTTGCAGGGGTCTCGCTCGCGTCGGGAAACATCAGCCTTAAACTGGCGCCACAGGGCCAGGCGACCAGCTATCTTGCGGCAAGCACCTTCACAAACTCGGTCGCTGCCGGGATTGCCCCTATACTCGGCGGTCTATTCGTGGACTTTTTCGCGGAACGTGAACTGATCTGGACGCTGATCTGGAAAGATCCCGTGCGGGAACTTGTCTTTGTCACCTTCAACCTCCAGCAGTGGGAGTTCTTCTTCTTCTTCGCATTCTTCCTCGGGCTCTACTCCCTCCACCGCCTGACCGCGGTGCAGGAGGAGGGAGAGGCAAAAGAGGAGGTGGTCATCGATGAGCTCATCGCGGGGGTGCGGCGGGATATGCGCAACTTCTCCCCTGCCGGCGGCCTCCGGGATCTGGTTAAGTTCCCCTTCTCGACCACCCGGGGGCGCCGCAGGAAGAAGCGGTAGCGGGTGGGTGCTCCGATACCTTCATGGTGCCCCGGGCCAAGCCACTATCCGGTACCATGGACCCGAAGTATCTCCACCCGGCCCTCATCATCGCGCTGGTGCTGGCCACCGGGTGCGCCCACCCCCTGCCGGCGGTAAACAGCACCCATGCGCCGCCGGATGGCGTCGTCATGCTCCCGGAGCCTCGATTCGAGAGCAGCGTCCCGGTCGAGGAGGCGCTCCGGGAACGGCGATCGGTCAGGGTCTACGCCGGGATGCCTCTCACGCTCGCAGATATAGGACAGGTTCTCTGGGCGGCGCAGGGGGTCACGGATAAGCGGGGGTACCGGACCACCCCCTCGGCCGGCGCCCTCTACCCCCTGGAGGTCTACCTCGTCGCGGGCGATGTTGTGGGCCTTTCAGTCGGGGTCTACCATTACCATCCCGGCGAACACCTGCTGATCAGGATCGCCGGCGGGGATCAACGGGCGGCCCTGCAGGCTGCAGCCGTCAACCAGGCATCGGTCGGCGACGCCCCGGCAACGATCGCAATCTGTGCGGTCCCTGACCGGACATGCGCGAAGTACGGTGAGCGAGGTATGCGCTATGTATTCATGGAGGCCGGTCACGCCGCAGAGAACATATACCTCCAGGCGGTGGCGAGCAATATCGGCACCGTCGCCATAGGAGCGTTCGACGATGACCGGATAGGAGAGATCCTCATGCTCCCGGAGAACACGACGCCGCTCTATCTTATGCCGATGGGAAAGCAGGTCCAGGAGAAGCGGTGATAACAGGCCCCCTCGCGTGCGGGGGAGATCTCACCCGCCCCGCTCCATCGAGGGCTGCTGCTGGCTGATGCAGTGGATCGCACCGAACCCCTCGACCATCGCCGTGCAGTCGATCCCTATGACCTCCCGGTCGGGGAAGGCCTGTCGGATCCGGGCAAGGGCGACCCCATCGTTCGGGTGGCCGAAGACCGGCACCAGCACGACACTGTTTCCTATATAGAAGTTCGCGTAACTCGCCGGCAGGCGATCCTCGCCGCCGACCGCCCCCGGCATAGGGAGCGGTATGACGGTCAGGGTGTTCCCGTCCTGGTCGGTCGACCTTTTCAGGATCTCATAGTTCTCCTTCAGGGCCGCGTAGTTTACGTCGTCCTCGTTCTCCTCGAGAGCGCAGAGGACGGTTCTCGGGTTCACGAACCGGGCGATATCATCGATATGCCCATCAGTATCGTCGCCGGCGATCCCCTGCTTCAACCAGATGACGCGGCTTACACCGAGATAGACCTCGAGATAGGCCTCGATCGCCTCCCGGGAGAGACCCGGGTTGCGGTTCGGGTTTAAGAGGCATGCCTCGGTCGTGATCACCGTGCCCTGCCCGTTCACCTCGATGGAACCCCCCTCCAGTACGATCCCGGGGGTGAATATGGGAAGACCCATACAGCAGTTCATGACAAGCGGTATCCGGGTGTCTTCCGCCAGTTCCGGGTACTTCCCTCCCCATGCGTTGAATATCCAGTGAACCATCGCAAGGCTCCCTGCCTCGCGGTTGACCACGAACGTCGGGCCGTAGTCGCGGAACCAGACATCGGCGTAATTGGTGACATAAAAAGAGACATCCTCTGTATCAACACCCTCCTCCTCCAGTATCGCCCTGACCCGGGTGCGCATCCGCTCGCTCACAACGAGCAGGTTGACCCTCTCTGATCCCTGGAGCGCCGCGATGATCCGGGCGTAAGCCCCCTCCACCGCGGCGAGGTCTGGGAACGTCTCCCGGTCATGGGGCCAGGAGAGCCAGGCGGCATCGTGCGGCTCCCACTCCGCCGGCATGTGGTAGCCGGCCGGGAGCCTCCTGGTGAGCAACTCGTAAGTCTCGGGCCGGCGGTTCCGGAAGAAGCCCCAGCCCTCCCGGACGAACTCATTCATCGAGAGATCGACCGCCACGACCAGGATCTCCTCACCCTCTCCAGCCCGGGCGAGGACGTTCCCGAAGGCATCGGAGACGAACGAACTCCCGAAGAACCGGATATCCCCCTCGGTGCCCACACGGTTGACGGCGGCGACGTGGACGCTGTTTGCTATGGCGTGCCCCCTCTGCACCGTCTCCCACGCATCGCGCCAGTCGCCCTCCGGCGGCTCTTCCTCGCCCGCGATCCTGCCAAGAGCGGTCGGGTAGAATATGATCTCCGCACCCCGGAGCGCAACCGCCCTCGCGGCTTCCGGGAACCACTGGTCGTAACATATGAGCACGGCGATCCGGCCATACCTGGTGTTGTAGACCCGGTAGCCATCCCCCGGGCGGAAATATGTCTTCTCGTAGAAGAGGGGATCGAAGGGGATATGCACCTTCCGGTATGTAGGGAGCATTCGTCCATCCGCATCGATCACAACCGCCGTGTTGTAGTGCTTCCCGTTTGCAGCCCGCTCGTAGATGGGTGCGATGATCACAACACCCTCCTCCCGGGCGAGCGCCGAGAAGGCCCGGGTTACAGGGCCGGGAATGGTCTCGGCGTAAGCGGAGGCGTCCCGGTCGTCATACTGCGGGAAGTAGGGTGTCCGGAAGAGTTCCTGCAGGCAGATGATCCGGGCACCCCCCCTGATCGCCGCCCTCGTCATATCAAGGGCGTGAGCCAGGTTGCGGTCGGGGTCGTCACCCACCGCTATCTGGATGAGGCCGATCTTCTGTTTGCTCAATCGCTATCAACTCACCGTATCGGTAGGGCACTTCGGCGCTATATACCATCCGCCGGGGGCGGCCATAGCGTTATCCGGGATCGCGCCCTGTGTGTACAGGAAAGATGGAGTTTGCGACAACACTCCTCATCGCCATCGGTCTTGCGATGGATGCGTTTGCCGTTGCTATCAGCGGGGGCGCAGGCGTCCGGGAAGGCCGGGATCGGTATGCCCTCAGAAT
>JAAZIF010000319.1 GCA_012510335.1 Methanomicrobiales archaeon
CGATGACTGTGGCCTCGCCTGCGGTGGAAGAGCCTCTGATGAAGCGTTCGATCGGGAGGAGGGGGAGAAGGTTCTGGACTCACCACCTCCGTTATTGATTTCGTAAGAGAACAATTCACGGATTAGACGGCCAGGCGCAGCCGCAGACCTGTGCAACAACGAGCCAGAGCGACGCCACCGGCCTGGTCGTGGCGGCAGTTGATGTAGACCAGGGTGATCCTCCGGGTCTCTTTCCTGGACCATAGCAAAGACCGTGCGGACGGTGGTGGTCTTCCCCGTCCCCGGGGGGGCCGCGGAGGACGGCGTTCATCGTGGTTCCGCCCTCAAGGGCCGGCCGGAGAAGGAAGGCGAACTTCTGGCGTCGCGGTGGTGGAGGTGTTCGGGGACGAAGGTGTGCTCAAAGACTTCGGGGTTGCGGAAGAGGGTCTGGTCGCTCCGGAGAAGCGGTGAATACGTCATAGAAGAATCTGGAGAGGGGGATGGTGATAAGGGGTGGTCGTGCGCGGCGCGAAAGTGGAAGGGAGGAGAACGAGGGTCGTTGGTCCAGCACGATGACGGTGCCGGGATCGGGAAGGCCGGCTCCTACTCGAACCGCTGCCGGTCCAGAGTGAGGGGGCGGTGGGCCAGCCGGATGCAGAACGCCGCTTCCTCTACACACAAGCGATCCGCTATACTGAACGTTCTGCCTGGCAACCCGCTGTTTGTCAAAGGCGTTCAGGAGAACAGCAATCTCAGGGTCGTCGCCGGATACATGCCGCACTGCGGTAACGAGACAGGCGTGGCTCCGTTCGACGTAGCCTGCAGCAGGAACGCCCGGACGCTATGGAAGGCGCTGTTGTACGCAGGCATCGATGAGCCATCTCGTACTCCTCATCGCTACGTTCTTCTCCGCCACGCGAAGGAACCTCGTCGCGGATGCGAGCGAACCGGGGAGACGCTCCACCGCTCCGGGGTCGGGGCGGATGAGGCCCCGATCGACGCATTCCCGCCACCTCATAGGTGGATCCCGGTAACGAGCATGTGATTTTAAAGGACGCTCGCGGAAAACGGATCGCCCTCCTCCTTCATCTGCTCCCACCGGTAGTAGGGAACGACCGTCACCTGCACCTCGCGGCCGGTCTCCGCCTCCAGTGCCGGCACCCGGCCGTGATCGACCCGGGCCTCGTCGCCGATGATCAGGATGTCGATGTCGCTCTGATCATCGAAGATCCCTGCTGCCCGTAGATTGCGACCGCGATGCTCTCGGGGGCGAGCTCCTCGATGCCGGCCCAGGCCTCGACCTTTGCCCAGATCGTTTCGTCCTGGTAGGAAGAGAGCCGGACGGTCTTTCTGGTGAGGGTGACGTAGTGGTTGTCGCCCGAGGGGTCGTGGCACTTGAGCTGTGCGTAGTAGGTCTCGCCGTCGCGGGTGGTGTACCCGAAGCACCCAGAGGTGTTGCCGGCGATGATGCCCTCAATGCATATACGAGACGAACCGGGATGTGAAGTGGATCGCAAAGATGCTGCAGCGGATGGAGGCGCGGGACGGTTTGAGGGGCGGCTCCGGGCGGAGAAGGCCGGCGGCGGGGGGCGTCACGCCACCCGGTATCCCGCTCCCTTTCTCCGGATCATACCAATCTTTCGCATATCATCGAGCAGCCCCTGTACGAAATCGACGTCGAGCTCCAGGATGACCTCCTCGATCCTGCCGGGTATATCAAAGGCGTCGCCCTGCAGGAGAGCAAAGATCTCCCCGGCCGGAACGGTTCCGCGCTCTTTGAGAAGAGCCATCACCCGGGAGGCGACGGTCCACTTTGCGTAGACGCTGTCACGGAACGTATTATACACGTCAGGATCGATATCCGTCCCGTTGACGAGGTCGTCCAGATCCGGGAGCTGGAGCATGCCGATCGCCTCAGCGCTGAACTCCAGGTGGAACTCGGGGGCGGAGGAGATCGCCATGCTGGTCCTGACGGCATGTTTCTTCAGGGTTTCCAGTCCGACCTCATCGATGATCTCCCCGGAGAGTTCGGTAACCAGGTCGCCGGGTTCGGGGTGCCCCTGCAGGGTTGCCTCCCCGTCATCGGTCACCTGGATCTGCCCGCTCCGCGCGAGGAGCATGAAGACC
>JAAZIF010000320.1 GCA_012510335.1 Methanomicrobiales archaeon
ATATGCCGCAAGGTAGAGGAGCCCGATCGCCGCCGACCGGGATATGCCGAGACTGCAGTGGACCAGAACCGGCCTCCCCCTCGCAAGGCAACGGTGGATGAAGGTGAGGGCGGCGTCGATAGCCTCTTTCGGGACATCTGCGGCGTCTCTTGCATCGATAAGGTTTAACATAAGCCGGTTCCCGCGCCGGGCGACGTAGCGTTCCGGGTGGTCCTCCGGGACCGTGCCGATGGGTGAGTAGGTGACCGCCAGGCAGTGGTGGGGGCTCTGGCAGGCGTGTACGACGCACCATGTCTCGTGGGCCTCGACCATGAGCTCGTAGTCCTCCTGTGTCCCGACGTAGAGGTTCTGGTAGATCTCGATCACGGCCCCCCCCTGACCATATCGAGCGCATGGGCGGCCGCACCGAGGAGCGGTGCTCTCCCCCCGAGATCCGTGACTACGATCCGGGGGAGGGCGAGGAAGCGGTCGATATAGGGCTCTGCATGCCTGATCACAATATCGCCGTAGTAGCGGGCGAGCGGCCCGTCGAGTACGATCACCCCGGGGTTGTAGGCGACGATGACCGTCGAGATGCCGCGGGCGTTCACCTGCCCGAGCGCATCCATGAAAGCGAGGGCGACCGGATCCCCGGTCCGGGCCGCCTCAAATATCGCGCGGGTGGAGGCCGCATCAAAGGCTGTCCGCCGGATATCGGCCTCCTCCCGCCACGCGGCGAAGAACCGGGGGATATACTTCGCCGAGGCGTAGCCCTCCCAGTGGCCTCTGTAGCCACACCCGCATATGAGGTTGTAGCGGGTATCGACGAGGACATGCCCGATCTCACCGGCGTTTCCATCCATCCCGAGCAGGAGGCGGCCGTTTGCCACCACTCCGCCGCCGATGCCGGTGGAAAGCGTGATGTAGACGACGTTGTCCGAACCGCGGGCGGTGCCGGCCCAGCGCTCGCCCAGGACGCCGGCTCGTGCGTCGTTTATCAGTGTGACCGGGAGATCGAACCTCTCAGCGATTGGGCCGGTGATCTCCACGATCGGGAACGCTATGTTCGGGGAGTGGGTGACCCACCCGCGGTCGAGATCGAGCGGCCCTGCCGATGCGACGCCTATGGCCGCGACCTCTCCTGCGGTATCGAGGAGTTCCTCAATGCCGGCCACGATCGCGTCGGTGATCACCCGGCCCGAGGCCCCGCTCGCCGGTGTGCTCGTGGTGGTATGGGCGAGAATTTTTGCATCTTCATCGACCAGGGCGGTGCGGAGGTTGGTTCCGCCGAGGTCGACGGCAATCACGGCTGTCATCTCTCTTCTCGAATTATGCATACCACCGGCATAAACCTACGCCTCCGGCAACGAAGCCAGGGTTTATATCCCGATCGGGCCAACATTTAGGTAAACCTAAATAAGGATCATCATGGAGAAGACGCTACTTGATCTGAGACCGGGTATGTGTGGAACAGTCACCCGGTTTGCCGGGGCACCCGGCTTTATGCAGAAGCTCAGGACCATCGGTATCAGGGAGGGCAAGACCCTCACCGTCGTCGCCCGTCACCCCCTCAGCGGTCCGGTGGTGGTCGGGATCGGCGGCCGGGAAGTGACGCTCGGCCGGGGGATGGCCCGGAGGATCATCGTGGACGTGACTTCGTGAAGACCGTCGTCCTGATGGGCAACCCGAACGTCGGGAAGAGCGGGGTCTTCTCGCGCCTGACCGGCACCCGGGTCATAATATCAAACTACCCCGGGACAACCGTCGATGTCTCCCGGGGGGTGACGCGCCTCCTGGACAGGGAAGTCGAGGTGATCGATGCACCCGG
>JAAZIF010000321.1 GCA_012510335.1 Methanomicrobiales archaeon
GTCCATGGTGTTGCCGGGAGCGTGGTCGGCGTTGCCGTGAACGATGATCGTCGGCCCGCTCATGAACATGGCGAGGTCACCGCCAGGAACGCCGTATATATGGATGGTCGCGTCCCCCTGGAGACCGCTACCGATGAACCGCTGCCCGAGGACGCCGTTCACTATAACCTCGGCGATCCCGTTCTCCAGGGCCTCCCGGATCTGCCGGTTCAGGGGGGTGTAGTGCATTCCCTTCGCATCGATCGTAAGAGATTTTGTCATCTCAATCACGCTCCCACCAGTTTGACGTCGAGAACACTGAGCAGGTTCTCATCGAGCATGTATCCCCGGAGCCGGTCGCGGTTGCTGCGCAGGCTCTCGATGCTGTTTATACCGGCCGCACCCATCAGTTCGGTGATCTCCATCGTCCACGCCCTGATCAGGTTTGCCACCTGCTTTGATGCCACATCGGGGTTGAGGCGCTGCACCAGGTCCGGGCGCTGGGTTGCGATCCCCCAGGGACAGAGACCCTGGTAGCAGTTCCCGCAGACCCGACATCCCATCGCCACGAGCGCCGCGGTTCCTATGTAGACCGCGTCGGCGCCGAGCGCGATCGCCTTTGCGACATCCGCGCTCTCCCTTATGCTGCCGCAGGCGATGAGGGAGACCTCGTTCCTGAGTCCCTGCCGGGAGAGTTCACGGTCGGCGCTTGCGACGGCGACCTCAAGCGGGATGCCGACATGGTCGCGGAAGACCTTTGGCGCCGCGCCTGTGCCGCCCCGGAACCCATCTATGACGACGGCATCGACCGATGCCCGGGCAACGGCCGCAACGTTCTCGGCTGTGTTATTTACGGCTGCAGTCTTCGCAAAGACCGGTTTCTTCCACTCCGTCGCCTCCTTGATGGACCGGACAAGCTGGGAGAGATCCTCTATGCCGTAGATATCGTGGTGCGGCGCCGGACTGATGGCATCGCTCCCCTCCGGTATCATCCGTGTCCTGGAGACATCCTTGCTGACCTTCTCACCCGTGAGATGTCCGCCGATACCGGGCTTTGCGCCCTGACCTAGCTTGATCTCGATCGCGGCTCCGCGCTCCAGGTAATCGATGTTCACGCCGAACCTGCCCGATGCCACCTGGACGATCATGCGGTCCTGGTAGGGGTAGAGTCCGGCGTGTAGTCCGCCCTCCCCGGTCCCCATGTATGTTCCGGTCTCCTTTGCTGCCCGGGCCATGGATATCTGGGCGTTGAGGCTGATCGCCCCATAACTCATGTGGCCGAGCATGATCGGTGTCTCCAGCATGAGGTTCGGGGCGAGGTCCGTGGCGAGTTCGACGTCCCCGTCCGGGCTCCGCCGGAGTTCCAGCCTTGACGGCTTCTTCCCGAGGTATGTCCGGAGCTCGACGGGCTCCCGGAGCGGGTCGGTCGGGGGTGTGGTGACCTGGCTTGCGTCCAGCATAAGGTGATCGAATATGATCGGGAGGTCTGCGACGCTTCCCATCCCGGCAAGGATGATCTTGCCGGTCCGGGCCTGGTTGTAGATCGCCTCCCTCGTCTGCCTGGTCCAGACGGGGTGATTCCGGTAGTCGCAGGGATATTCCTCGAGGCTTATGGCGTCACGGGGGCAGTAGGCGACGCACCGGTGGCAGGCGGTGCATTTCCTGGAGTTTATCAGGATCCGGTCACCATCCCGCCTGAAGACACCGTACGAGCAGTTCTCGATGCACCGCTCACACTCCATACACCGCTCCCGGTCGATCGTGACCCGGTATCGAAGCGGCATGCTGCCTATGTTGCAGCTCATGGGGCAGCCCTCCCGATCACCGGCTCTCCTGCGGCCGGCATCATGATCGACTCGACGTCAGGCTCCATGGCCCTGATCGCCGCCTCCTCGCTTGCTATGTAGAGACGGTCTCCGCACTCACCGACGACCATCGGCCGGAGTTTGCCCCGGTCGGTGAACCCGATCATCATATCGGGGTTCGCTACGAGAACGGTGAACGGTCCGTTCATCATCGCCGGCCCATACGCGAGCCGGAGGGCACGGTTCAGGTCCGCTTCAGCCCTCGGCATCAGGTCGATATCCTCCCAGAACGGCGGTGAGAGAGCCTTAATGGCAAGGCCGATATCAAGGCCGTGCCGCCGCACTAAAAGATCGATCAGGTAGGTGATGATCTCGCTATCGGTGGCGAGGGAACAGGTGTACCCGAAGCTCTCGATGTAACGCCGGTTGGTCCCGTAGGATGTGATCTTCCCGTTCTCCACGACGCTCCAGTCATGGAGGCTGAACGGGTCGGGCTGCTCCCACCGCCCCGGGTTACTCGTCGTATACCGGTTGTGCGCAAGCCAGATGTA
>JAAZIF010000372.1 GCA_012510335.1 Methanomicrobiales archaeon
GTATGAAGCCGAGGCTGAAGCGGCACTGTCGGTGCTGGACGTACCGGTTGAACTGTTGATTATGGACCCGCCGCGCGCTGGACTGACACCAGCAGTGCACGAAGCGCTGGCTGAGTTGCTGCCTGGGCAGATTGCCTATATCTCCTGTGACCCAGCCACCCTGGCACGGGACGTTAAACGCATCATCAGTAATGGGTACCGGTTGGAATCGATCACGCCTTTTGACCTCTTTCCACACACAGCACATACGGAGTCTGTAACCCTGCTCTGCAGGGGCGGCCTTTGACCGTCAGTCGGTAGGGGCGACCTTGTTCGTCCGTTAGCAAAACATCTGTTTTAACATTAAAGTTGGGCATTTGACAGATGACATTTCGATCATTTGAGATGTGATCGATGAAAGATAGAGGAATTAGGCTAATATACCAATGGATGGAATGTAAGAAAATTATGCAATGTGGAATCGTAGTGTAATAAACTATGAATCACTTATCATTAATGAGGCAAATTTGAATTTGTGAGGAAATTAAGCTAAAAATTGGAGGACAGAAAAGTGAGTGAAATAAAAAGATTTGATGTGAATGAGGATTGGGCTCATACCGGGATGATTAAGGCAGGAGATTTCTATTTTTTGAATTACTGTGCCGGAAATGTTGGACACTCAATTGAAGCACAGATCAATGGTGCTATTGACCAAATGGAAAAAAGGCTCCATATGGTTGGATTGGGACTGGAAGATGTGGTGCAGATGGATTGTTTGTTCAGAGATGTTTGGGATATTCCAATAATGGAAAAAGTGATTAAGGAGAGATTTAATGGCAAGTACCCTGTTAGGAAGTCTATCCAAACAGAGTTTGCGCATAAAGGTGGAGAAGACGGACTTCAATTTCAATTAGATGGTATCGCGTATTCATCTAAATAAATTTGAATTTGCAGGGAGGACATGATGAAAGAACTCAAACGATTAGCTAATCAATTCAGGGAAGCTGTAGATGTGGCTAAGGGGGAAAGTGAGACTTATAAGGACAATATTTTTCGTAATTTTCCGCCTGGGTGTTGCGGTGAACCTTGTGACGTGTCAGGTCAGTTTTTGTTAGAGCACGAGATTGAAATATTTTATCAGGCATGTTCGAAAATGATGAACACGTAATCATGGAATAGGGTGTGCATGTGTCAGAATTTAAATCAATTTTGAAACCTATTTTGCCATTAAGAATAATTGCTTTTATCTTTTAAATAATTTCCATCGGATTGTCCCTGGCGCAACCCGTATTCATTGGCCTATTGATCGATAAAATAAATCTTCAAGTTACACCTGATCATTTTCAAGAGATAACCCAATTAACAATTATGTTGATTGGTGTATCAATTCTCGACTTTATTGTATATTATTTAAAGGATCATCTATTTTCAAAAGCTCTTTATGATGGAATCAATCTAATGAGAGACCATGTTTTGTCATTAGCGTTAAATCAGCCAATATCAATTTTTGAAAGAAATAATATAGGAGATAAGCTGAACAAGATCCTTAATGATAGCGAACTTTATGCAAAATATAAGGTTTATCAAGTACCCAGTACAGCTATTATTCTTATTAGAATTGCTGCAATTTATATCATTTTATTTAATATGAGTCCTGCACTTACTGGATTATTGGTAGTGATATTTTCTATATATTTAATAATTTATTTAGGAATTAATAAAAAAATACGTCCCTTGATTGGTGAGGAGCTGGCTGATTACTCGAATGTCATGAGTGAGGAGAAAAGCAAAGAATTGGTCTTGCTCGTTCAATGTACAGAATGCCAGCATTATTGATTTATGATGAACCTACAGCATCATTAGATGCCAATATGGAACAAGCTATCATTAAAGCTATTGATGAATATTTAAATGAGTATCCATGTATCTTTATTGCTATAACGCACAGGGATGCAATTTTACAAATATGCGATTATGAACTTCATTTGGATAGTTTGGGTAAAACAAAATTGATCAACATAAACATAAAGTAGAATGCTTATGATCGATGTTTTTATAAAAGCACCTGCCACCGAGGATATACTCTCCACCTACGATATCTTTATTGGTCTCTCAGGGCACGTCGAGATGGTTGTGTTAATGACGTTGGACTGTCTTCGAAAACCTTACATTTCCCTATTAAGGAGGAAAACCATATATTTTCACAAGTTTTACTCTTTAAAAGGGATAAATCTTTTATATTAATAGTATCACCTTCAGAAAGGGAAAAGCCTATTATTCTATGAATATTACCTTTACAAAGGGTTTACTTGTAGTATAA
>JAAZIF010000322.1 GCA_012510335.1 Methanomicrobiales archaeon
AAACAGTTATGGGCTCGGCCGGATTCGAACCGGCGGTCTCCGCCATGTCAAGGCGACGTCATAACCAGCTAGACCACGAGCCCGTATGCTTAACAAATTTGGTGCTCCCGGTATTAAATTATTCTCTCCCGGGCCGGCATGCATCAAAAAACAGGAGGTGATCGATCAGATCGCGGCGTGCTTTGCCGTCTGGATACCATCGATCGTCCGGATCTCCTCCATCGCATCGGCCGGCACCGCAGAGTCGACGGTGAGGACCATCAACGCCTCCTCGCCGGGCCTGTGCCGGCCGACCTGCATCCCGGCGATGTTCACGTTCGCCCGGCCGAGGATCGTCGCCGCCTTGCCGATGACACCCGGTTTATCGATGTGGCGCGATATAACCACGTGGCCGGTCGGGGTCAGGTCGGTCATGTACCCGCCGATGTTCACGATCCGCACCCGGTTCGGGGCGGAGACGTTGCCGCTCACCGACTCGGTCATCCGGTCGGTCGTCGCGGAGATTGTGATGAGGTTGCGGAAACCGTGCGCCTCCTCTGTGGTGGTCTCGCTCACCCGGATGCCGCGCTCCTTTGCGACGAACTCCGCGTTCACGATGTTAACCGGCACCTGCAGTATCGGATCCAAAAGACCCTTCAGGACGACGCGGGTGATGAACTTCGTATTCGGCACCTGGGCGATCTCGCCGCCGTAGGTGACATCGATCGACTCAAGGCGCCCCTCGATGAGCTGGATGAGCAGGCTCCCCATCTTCTGCGCGAGCAGCGCATAGGGCTCGATAAGCGCCTGCTGATCGGCGGGAACCATCGGCGCGTTCACCACGTACTTCGCCGGCCCGCCCGAAAGAACGCTGATACACTGGTTCGCAACCGAGACCGCTACGTTCATCTGCGCCTCGACCGTGCTCGCCCCGAGATGCGGGGTGACGATCACCCGGTCAAGCCCGAGTAGCGGGGAGTCGGTCGGTGGTTCAGACTCAAAGACATCCACCGCAGCGCCGGCGACCTTGCCGCTAGCGATCCCATCCGCTAGCGCCCTCTCATCGATGATCCCGCCGCGGGCGCAGTTGATCAACCGGACACCGTCCTTCATGGTGGCGATAGACTTCGCGTTGATCATATGGCGCGTCTCCTTGATCAGCGGCGTATGGACCGTGATAACATCGGCCCTCCGGAAGAGGTCGTCGAGCGAGACCAGCTCAACACCGAGGTTTGCCGCCCTCTCCTTGCTTATGAAGGGGTCGTATGCGATGCACTTCATCTCCATCGCCCGGGCGCGCTTCGCAACCTCATTACCTATACGCCCAAGCCCCACGATGCCGAGGATCTTCTCGTTGAGTTCGACTCCCATGAACTTAGAGCGCTTCCACTCGCCCCTCTTGAGGGACGCGCTCGCCTGGGGGATGTTGCGCGCGAGTGAGAGCATCATCGCCATCGTGTGCTCCGTTGCCGCCAGGGTGTTTCCTTCGGGAGCATTGGCAACGACGATACCCCTGCGCGTCGCCGCATCGATATCGATATTATCCACCCCGGCACCGGCACGGCCGATGAACTTCAGCCTCGATCCCGCATCGATTACACGCGCCGTCACCTCGGTGCCCGAGCGCACCAGCAGCGCATCGTACCCGCCGATGACAGCAACGAGCCGATCCTCGGTCAGCCCGGTATTGATATCCACGTCGCAGAATTCCTTAAGGATGTCAAGCCCTTCCTCTGCCAGCGGGTCGCTGACAAGCACTCTGTATCTCACAGTTGAACCCATATCTGGTTTGACACCATCTGTATTGATGCTTTTTCTTCCGAAATCTTTTATGGAATGGTGAGAAGTATATGTGTGGTGCGAGCATGAAGGAAATGCCCAACGTTCTGTGGCTTGAGGAAATAAAAAAGGAAGATCTCATCTCCGTAGGTGGAAAGGGAGCATCTCTGGGCGAGATGGCCTCCCTCGGCCTCCCTGTGCCGAAGGCGTTTGCAGTGACCGCCCAGGCATTCCGCAGGTTCCTGATCGAGGAGGGGATCGAGGATAAGATCTTTCACAGGCTGGAGCGCCTGGATGTCGATGATAATGATGCCCTGGAGTCAGTCTCCAGGGAGGTGCAGGATATAGTCCTGAGCGTCGGGATCCCTGACTATATAAGGGAGGATATCATCGATGCGTACGCCCGGATGGGGGACGGTGGGGAGGTCGTCGCCGTCCGGTCGAGCGCCACCGCCGAAGATCTCCCCGAGGCCAGTTTTGCCGGACAACAGGAGACGTTCCTCAACGTCCTCGGCAATGATGACCTCCTTGAGGCGGTCCAGCGGTGCTGGGCCTCGCTCTATGGCGCCCGGGCCATATACTACCGGGCAAAGCAGGGGTTTGACGACCGGAGCGTAAACATCGCCGTCATCGTGCAGGATCTCATCCGGTCTGAGAAATCCGGCGTTATGTTCACCTCTCATCCCGTAACCGGCGAGCCCCTTACGATCGTCGAGGGATCCTGGGGTCTCGGCGAAGCCGTCGTCTCCGGGAGCGTGTCGCCTGACAACTACGTCTTTGACCTGCGCTCCGGGCGCGTGGTCGATAGCCTGATCGCCGAGAAGGAGATCATGATCGTGCCGGAGGGCGAGCGAGGTGTAAAGACCGTCAAACTCTCTCCCGAGGAGCGCATCGCCCCGGTCCTCTCGGACGATGAGGTGGCGCGCCTCGCCGCGTTTGGAAAGATCGCGGAGGATCACTATGGCGTTCCGCAGGATGTCGAGTGGGCTATCGTCGGGAGCGAGATCTTCATCCTCCAGTCCCGGCCCATCACGACCATCAGGCGGCCGGATATCCCCCGTGCCGGTGCAAAACCCGCATCCACGCTCGGTGTGGTGCTGCTTGAAGGCCAGGGCGCCTCCCCCGGGATTGCGAGCGGCCGGGTCGTGATCGTCCGTGACGTCCGGGACACGAGCACGATCAAGGAAGGCGACATCCTGGTAACCCGGATGACCAACCCCGACATGGTGCCGGCGATGCGCCGGGTCAGGGCCATCGTGACCGATGAGGGCGGCATGACCTGCCACGCGGCGATCGTGAGCCGGGAACTCGGGACGCCTGCGGTTGTCGGAACCAAGAAAGCGACAAAGACCCTGAGGGATGGGCAGGTCATCACCGTCGATGGAGAGAAGGGCACCATCTACGAGGGAGCGGTCGAGGTTCCGGCCCCGGCGGCACCGACAGCAGTCGTTGCTGCAGCGGCCCCCATGATCACCGGCACGCTCGTAAAGGTGAACGTCTCCCTGCCTGAGGCTGCGGTGCGCGCCGCTGCCACCGGAGCCGACGGCGTCGGCCTTCTGCGGATCGAACACCTCATACTCGGCCTCGCTAAAACACCGGGCTGGTACGTCGAGCACGGTGAAGAGGAGACGTTCATCAGCGAACTCTACAGCGGCATCAAGACGGTGCTCGACGCCTTCCCTGGAAAGCCCGTCTGGGTGCGGACCCTGGATGCCCCGACGGATGAGTTCAGGGGCATGGAGGGCGGTGAGGCAGAACCGCTCGAACACAACCCGATGCTCGGGTGGCGCGGCATCCGCCGGGATCTCAAGAGCCCGGAGCAGTTCCGGATGCAGGTCGAGGCGTTCAAGCGGCTCTGGGCCGCAGGCTACAGCAACTTCGGCGTCATGTTCCCGCTCGTAAACCACCCGGCCGAGTTCGTCCAGGCGCGGGCGATGATGAAAGAGTGGGGGGTCGACGTCGAGAACGTGACCCTCGGCGTCATGGTCGAGGTTCCGAGCAGCGCTATACTCATCGAGGACTTCATCAAGGCCGGGATCAGGTTTGCCTCGTTCGGGACGAACGACCTCGTCCAGTACACGCTCGCGATCGACCGGAACAACGAGCATGTCGCGGATATGTACGATCCCGAGCACCCTGCGGTGCTCAGGCTGATCGCTCACGCCATCAAAGCCTGCCGCGAGCACGGGATCGAGTGCTCGATCTGCGGTCAGGCCGGTTCCGATCCCGATATGGTTGCGTGGCTCGTCGGGCAGGGCATCACAAGCGTATCGGCAAACATCGATGCGGTCGTGCGCATCCGTGAAGCCGTAGCGCGAAAAGAGCAACAGATCCTCCTTGATGCGGCGAGAAGAAATGCGTGAAGTCGGGTGTTCTGAAGAGGAACTCTTCTCTTTCCTCTCTCGCGCGCGAGCGAAGGATATCGGCTACCGGAATATACTGAGTTCGATGTGTACGCCGCCCCACCCGGTCGCATTAAGGGCGCACGCCATGTTCCTCGAGACGAACCTCGGCGATCCCGGGCTCTTCCCCGGGACGGCTGCGCTTGAGGATCTTCTCATCAGGAGGCTCGGCGCGCTTATGCACCATACGCTCGCGGACGGGTATGCGACCTCGGGCGGGACCGAGTCTAACATCCAGGCGCTCCGGATCGCAAAGAAGAGGAAGCCCACAGGGTTCCCGAACGTGATTATCCCGGAGTCAGGTCATTTCTCGTTCATGAAAGCCTCTGATATACTGGGGATCGAGATACGGACGGTGCCACTCGACGCGGAGTTCCGGATGGATGCCGGCGCAATCGAGGAACTCGTGGATAGAGACACGGTCGCTCTCATCGGCGTCGCCGGGACGACCGAGTACGGGGTGGTTGACCCAATAGCCCCCCTCTCGGATATGGCCCTGGACAGGGATATCTTCCTTCATGTCGACGCCGCCTTCGGGGGAATGGTGGTGCCGTTCCTCGACCGGCCGGTCCCATTCGACTTCCGGCTCCCGGGTGTCGACTCCATATCCATCGACCCTCACAAGATGGGGATGAGCACCATCCCGGCGGGATGCCTCCTCGTCCGGGATCCGGAGTACTTATCATGCCTCAACGTGGATACGCCCTACCTGACCGTGAAGCAGGAATGCACCCTCGCCGGAACCCGGCCCGGGGCATCGGTTGCGGCCGCCGTCGCCGTCCTCGAGTACCTGGGGATGGACGGCATGCGGGCGGTGGTCGCCGGATGCATGGAGAATACCCGGAGGCTGATCGAGGGTATGGAGACACTCGGATACCCGCGCGCGGTGACGCCGGACGTCAACGTGGCGACGTTCTCCTGCGACCACACACCTGCCGGCTGGCAGGTCTCGAGAACCCGGGCCGGGCATATGCGGATAGTCTGCATGCCCCACGTCAACCGCGATCTCGTCGAGGCGTTTCTTGAGGATATGGGTGATATGGATGCTTGAGCGATTGGTAGATTCGCTGGAGACCTCCCCGGTCATGCAGCGCGGGGAGTACAGCTACTTCATCAACCCGATAACCGACGGGGTGCCGCTCGTTGAACCGGCGATCCTCCGGGAGGTCGGGTGCGCCATGGTGCGGACCCTTGACCTCAAAGACGTCGACAAGATCGTCGTCTGCGAGGCTATGGGGATCCACATCGGCGTCGCGCTATCGATGATGACCGATATCCCGATGGTCATCGTCAGGAAACGTTCCTACAACCTGCCCGGGGAGGTTGCGGTACACCAGACCACCGGCTACTCGAAGGGGGAACTCTATTTAAATGGTGTCAGCGCGGGCGACCGCGTCGTGATCATCGACGATGTATTCAGCACCGGGGGGACGCTCCGCGCCCTTATAAGCGCGATAGAGCAGGTCGGTGCTGAGATCGTCGATATCTGCATTGTCATATCCCGGGGCGATGCCGATATCGGCCGGCCGTATAAGACCCTGGTACGGATCGATGTCTCCGATGGCCGGGTGCATGTCGTTGATACCTGTATCTGACATAATCCGCCGGCTCCACGAACAGGGTGCAGAACGAGTCGCCCTCCAGTTCCCGGCAGGGCTTGCGCGGCAGGCGCCGGGGGTAGCAGCCGCGCTCCGCGATGCCGGGTTCACGGTTATAGTCAGCGGCGACCCCTGCTACGGGGCCTGCGACCTTGCGCTCGATACCCTCGCGTATG
>JAAZIF010000053.1 GCA_012510335.1 Methanomicrobiales archaeon
GAAGAGGGGATGGGAGATCCCTTCAAACCCTTTGAGCGAACCGGTGAGCCCGGATCCCACCGGTTGGAGAAGGGGGTCGGCGATGAGAGCGCATATCCCGGCCTCCTCTGCCGCTGCAATATTCTCTGGAAGCGTTCGCTCACGCGGCACCACGACCGCGGCCGCCCCGGCGTCAGCCACGGCCTCCCCGACGACCGGCAGGTTCCCCTCGTGCAGTGAGAGCACCAGGTCAGCGCGGAAGAGCGCCGCCGCTATGAGGAGCGGATTCTGCGTATCGACCGCCAGCGGTCCCTCGATCTCCTCAAGGGTCGAAAAACACCGCTCCACATCCTCGGGCGCCGCATCGAAGCCAAACCCCAGATCCACGATGTCTGCCCCATCAGCAAAGAGGCGCCTGACCTCAGCCTCCAGGTCGTCGCGCCTGTGTGCATCCATGATCTCGGCAAGCACCTTCATCCGCGCCCCTCCGCCGATCTTTACCCCCCTGATGATGAAGTCGGGGTCAGCCTCCTCCTCCCGGATCGCTACCTTCCGGGAGGCCTCTTCCCGGCGGGTCTCTGCCAGAAAATCATCGGCGGGAATGGTCTTTGAGAGCCTGATCTGGTCCAGCACCGGGAGCACCAGCGGGAGGTCGGCCGCATGCCGCGGCCCCCGGTAGACCGGGACGCCGGTCCTGCGCTCGACCCCGGCAAAAGACGCGCTACACATCCCGGAGACGATCACCATATCGTAACCGCCGCCGCGAAGCAGCCGTTCGAGGTCGCCGGGCGAAAGAAACGATGCTATATCTCCGGTGACCACAACATCGATATCATGGCGGCTGCTCGCCCCGCGAGCCGCCGCCTTTACAATTCCAACCGTTGCCGAACCGGTCGGGAGGAGAATGCGCATACATCTCAATTATTATCCGGTGGCTGACAAATATTTTGATCTCATGCTACGGTGCGATTTACATATCCACACGAGGTTTTCCAGGGACGGTGAGAGCAGTGTGGAGGAGGTTCTGCGCAGGGCAGAGGCAATCGGCCTCGATGCTATCGCGATCACTGACCACGATACGGTTGGCGGCGCCCGCTACGCGCTTCAATGCGACACCACACTGACCGTGATCCCTGGCATCGAGGTATCGACGAGGCAGGGCCACCTGATCGCCCTCGGGGTCACGGACCCCCTGCCGGCAGGGCGCGATTTCCTTGAGACCGTCGCCCTGGCCCGGGCGCGGGGCGCCCTCCTGATCCTCCCGCACCCCTACCACCGCTGGCGCCATGGCGCCGGGAGGAAACTTGCGGCCAGCATCGGGGCCGTGGACGCCGTGGAGGTCTTCAACAGCCGCTACATAACCGGGTCGGCGAACCGGAAGGCCGCGGTTGCCGCACGGAGATACGGAAAACCCGGGGTAGCAGGAAGTGACGCCCACAACGCCCGCTACGTCGGGTTCGGTGTCACGTACGTCGCTGCTGAACCGGACGTAGCCTCAATCCTCACCGCGATCCGGGAGGGGCGGACGATGGTCGGCGGGAAGATGACCCCGCTGCGCACCTACACCCGGCAATCTATCAAGGGAGCTCTGCGCCGGATACGGCAAACGGCTGAGCGATGAACCTGGCGCTTCGTTTATCGTACTTCGGAGACTCTTTCTTCGGCTCACAGATGCAGCCCGGGCTCCGCACCGTGGAGGGTGAGTTCATCGCGGCCTGCAGGCGCCTGAATCTCTTCGAAGACTGGCGGGATTCCGGTTTTGCCATGGCCGGCCGCACCGACCGAGGGGTGCATGCCAGGCGCCAGGTCTGTTCATTCCGCACCGATGAACCGGATCGGGCAATCCAGGCGCTGAATCGGGTGCTCCCTGAGGATATCTGGTGTACGGCATGGGCCGGGGCGCCGGACGAATTTCACCCGCGGTACAGCGCCACATCGCGGACCTACCGCTACTATTTCTTCCCGGTCCCGGGCGATCCTGCCCGCATGAACGAAGCGGCGGGGGAGTTCGTCGGGCGGCACGATTTCTCGGCGTTCGCCCGCGCCGGCAGCCGGAGCCCCGAACGAGACGTGCTCAGTGCCCGGGTCTTTGAGAGCGGACCGTTCGCCGTCTTCGAGGTGACCGGGAAGAGTTTCCTCTGGAACATGGTCAGGGGCATGGCGACCGTGCTTGAGCGGGTGGGGAGGGGTGAAGCCAGCGCCGGATATATCGCCCGCCTCCTCGCCGACCCCCCCGGGCGGAGGCTTCCTGCGGCCCCACCCGGGGGGCTGGTGCTCTGGGATATCTGTTACGAGATCCCCTTTGCACCGCTCCCGATCGAGAGGGAGAACCGCCGGCAACGCTACCACACCCTCATGGCAGAGATATCCGCACTTCTTGCATCCGGGGATGGGCAGCATGGCTGATGAGAAGATTGTGTGGGTACCTCAGGCGCGCGGCCGGGTCTCAAGCGTTTCTTTGCGCATGTAGGTCGCCATGGCCTCACCGTACCCGGTGGCGGATGCCGCAAGTGCATCCTCAAGTTCCCCCCGTTCAGCGCCAGGCGGGAGGTCAAGCCTCACACCCACGCTCCAGACCTTTATGAAGTAGCGGTGTGGCCTGCCCGGCGACGGGCAGGGGCCGCCGTAGCCGGTCCGCTGGAAGTCGTTCATCCCCTGGACGGCGGAGAGGGGGTGGGAGATCCGGGGCTCTGGCGGGATCCCCTCGGGGATCTCCCCGGTTGATGGGATGTTCCAGGCGAGCCAGTGGGTGAACGTGCCGCGCGAGGCATCCGGGTCGTCTATGATAACCGCAAGATAGGGTGCATCCGACCCCGATACACTGATCCGAGGGGAGATGTCATCCCCATCGCATGTATGCCTGGGGGGAAACTGATCGAAATCGACCACTATCGTCAGATCCTTCATACTCAATCGACCTTCCGGTGCCCTCATGGAGGTGGTTGCATATAGCCGTTACGGCGCGGGATCAGGGAACGGCATTCCCGCCTGCATCAGATGACTCCCATCTCCCGGGCCTGGATCAATAGCTCCTGCACCTCCCGGTCGGTGATGTCATGCCACCGCTCGTATGCCTGCGCCACCGCGAAGGAGCGGCCGGTCCTGACGTTCGGGCAGGCTACGAGGTCTGCCTTCCCGGCGATTAAGGTGACGGCATGAAGCGACCCGGTGGGAGCCGCAGCGATGATCCGGCGAGGCGATGCGGCCCGGGTCGCCTCGATTGCGGCGAGCATCGTATACCCGGTTGCAAGGCCGTCGTCGACCAGGATCGCGGTCCGGCCGGCGATCTCCGGCCCCTCCCGGCCGCCGGTGAACTTCTCCATCCTCTCCTCCACGTTCTTTCTGGCCTTCGCGACCGCGGCGTTCACCTCGGTCTCCGAGAGGCCGAGTCCGGCCATGAGGGGGCGGTTCAGGATGGCCCGCCCGTCCCAGGTCACGGCCCCGAACCCGGCCTCCGGGTTCCAGGGGATCTGGACCTTCCGCACCACGGCCATCCGGAGCGGAGCCTTCAGCACCCGTGCCACCTCAATCCCCACCGGCACCCCGCCGGCAGGGATGGCAGAGACCACCGCATCAGCGATCCCCTCCATCGCCGATATGGTCGCCGCAAGCCTCCTGCC
>JAAZIF010000054.1 GCA_012510335.1 Methanomicrobiales archaeon
AGCGGTCGGAGATAGCCCTGTCCGGGGTACCGGGCTTTTGACCTGAATCAGGAAAGGCCAGGGCCGAGATTCGAACCCGGGTCGAGGGATCCACAGTCCCTTAGGATAACCGTCTACCCCACCCTGGCAATGTACCCATGCATGTTAGAGGTCAGATTTGATTAAGGTATCTCTTCGCCATCCCGGCATCCCTCATATCACAGAGGATTGCGGAGAGATGATTGCCCCGTGACTGCAAACGCATCCCGGGCATCTCCTACGGTTCAACCTCTACCGCCCGGGGTGGGGTGTATGCTCTGGAGAACCATTAATAGACCCCGTGCTCTATAACGTACCAGTGTTCCGGGCGCCGGAGGGCGCCCTGGGGGTAGGGGAATCACCCGAGAAAAAGTGTATTCCAGGAAAATCGGTCAATTTTCCAGATTTTTTGGGAATTGCTCGTTCATAACTTATACCGGGAGGTGATTAATCAATGACAAAGGACTCAAAGATCAGAACCCCCATCGTCTGCGTGATGGGCCACGTGGACCACGGTAAGACGTCACTCCTGGATAAGATCCGGGGTTCGTCCGTGGTATCGACAGAGGAGGGCGCGATCACACAGCACATCGGCGCCACACTAGTTCCGATCGATGCGATCACCCGCATGAGCGGAGCACTGAGCAAGGTCAGCGTCAACGTCCCGGGCCTCCTCTTCATCGATACACCGGGGCATCACGCCTTCACGACCCTGCGCGCGCGCGGAGGGGCGCTCGCTGATATGGCTATCGTAGTGGTGGACATCAACGAGGGTTTCCGCCCCCAGACGATCGAGGCGCTTCAGATCCTGCGCAATTACAAGACGCCGTTTGTCATCGCGGCAAACAAGATCGACCGTATCCACGGCTGGCGTGTTCAGAGAGATCAGCCGTTTACAAAGACATTCTCGCAGCAGAACGAACGTGTCCAGGGCGTCCTTGAGACTAAGGTCTACGAGCTCGTAGGCAAACTCTCAGACCTCGGGTTCAACTCCGAGCGGTTCGACCGGGTCAGCGATTTTGCACGGAACATCTGCATCGTCCCGACGAGCGCCCTCACGGGCGAAGGGATCCCCGACATCCTCATGGTGCTGATCGGGCTTGCCCAGCGTTACATGACCGAGAGCCTCAAGGTCAGCGCCGACGGCCCCGGCGCCGGCACCGTGCTTGAGGTGAAGGAGGAGCGGGGGCTTGGGATAACGCTCGATGTGATCCTCTACGACGGGATCCTTGCGGTCGGGGATGAGATCGTTGTCGCGGGAGGGGAGGAGATCATCGAGACAAAGGTGCGCTCACTCTTAAAGCCCCGGCCCATGAAGGAGATCCTGGTCGAGGAGCGGTTCGAGCGGGTCAGGGCGGTCACCGCCGCCGCGGGCATCAAGGTGGCCGCCCCGAGGCTCGACGATGTCATAGCTGGTTCACCCCTGCGGGTTGTCAGGGATCTCAACCGCAGCGAGGTTGTCGAGCAGGTCCGTCGCGAGATTCAGGATATCCAGGTGACCCTCTCTGATCTCGGGGTCATCATAAGGGCCGATACCATCGGTGCCCTTGAGGCGCTCTCAAAGGAGCTTGATGGGCACCAGATCCAGGTGATGCGTGCCGCCGTCGGGCCGGTCACCCGCCACGATGTCATAGAGGCCGGGACGATCAGAGATCCCCTCTACAGCGCCATCCTCGCCTTCAACACCCCGGTTCTGCCGGACGCGATCGATACCCTGGCGGACGCCTCGATGTCGCATGTCAACATATTTGAGGGCGGTGTGATCTACAAACTCATCGATGATTACGTGGAGTGGCGCGACGCGAAGAAGCAGGAACTCGAGCGGCAACGGTTCGAGAAACTGGTCATGCCCGCGAAGATACGGATCCTCCCGGACTGCGTCTTCCGGCAGAGCAACCCTGCGGTGGTAGGTGTCCGGGTTCTCAGCGGGAAACTCCAGAGCGGTGTCGATCTCCTCCTTCTCCCCGGCGGACGGAAGGTGGGTCGCCTCAAGCAGATACAGGCGAAGAGCGAGACGGTCCATGAGGTTGAGGCGGGCAGTGAGGTGGCGATCTCCATCGAGGGACCGACCGTCGGCCGGCAGATAAACGTCGGTGACGATCTTTACGTGGATATCCCGGAACGGCACGTGAAGGTGATCGAACGGGAGATGGTTGACCTCTTAAGCCCGGGTCTGCAGGAGATCCTTGAGGAGTTCACCTCCTTCAAGCGCCGGGAGGATCCCTTCTGGGGGAAGTGAGTTTATCCCCCTCTTCCCGGGCAGATTCTTATACTGCCGGCGGGGCACCATGAAAGTAGTATTTTAATATCACATCATCAAATTGTATAGATACTTTTGAAGGAGTCATCAAGATGGTAGATTTCAAAATCATCCTATCAGACCCGGAGACCGGACGTTCATACAGGATCGATGCGACCGGCCCCGCCGCAGGTTCCCTTATCGGCAAGCGCATCGGTGATGAGATCGACGGGGGTGTCTTTGGTCTTGCAGGCTACACGATCCGGATCACCGGCGGCACGGACAGGACAGGCATCCCGGCACGCCGTGACCTCCCCGGCCCTGCACGGAGGAGAATCCTTCTCTCCGAAGGCGCCGGGTTCCACCCGGTCGTGAAGGGACAGCGCCGCAGGAAGTCGGTACGCGGGAACGAGATCGGCCCTGACTTCGTCCAGATCAACGCCGCCGTGAAACAGCATGGTGCAAAACCCCTGGCTGAACACTTTGAAGAACCAAAAGCAACCGCTGAATAATCAGTATCCATCTTTTTTGGGAACACTTTGCCATGCGTTTTCATCGTGGTACGGCAGAGCCCCATCTTACCGGCCGCGCCAGGGTTCCCTGAGCGTGGCTGGGCAGCGGTCGCGGAGGAGGCACTCCCCGCAGTCTCGGGGATGGGTGGGGCAGCCGCATACTGCGGCATACGCTGCGGTGAGTGCCGCTACACTGTCACCCTCGTATGCAGGGATTAGACGGGCTGCCGCGCCGGCGACCTCATCAGATACCGCCTCCGGGTAGTAGCCGCTCCAGGCGACATCCTTGAGCCCCGCATCGCGGCAGACGGTGCAGAGCTTCTCCATCTGCTCCCGTGAAGGCCCCGGGTGGTAGTAGAGGACGTTGTTTGGCCTAAACCCGATGAGCCGGTAGGGTACGGTCGGGTCGAGCGAGGCTATGAACGCCGCGATCTCACCCACCTCGCGGTCGGTCATGCCGGGGATCACCACCGTCCGGAAGACCCTGATCCGGTCTCTTCCCTCCTGCACGAGATGCTCAGCATTCCTGAGCACCGGGGCCACCGGTGCTCCCGTGAGGGCGCGGTGGACTGGATCTGACCACGCCTTGATCTCGAGGGTGACCACCCGACAGAGGTCAACGATCCGCTCCATCGCCTCCGGTGTTGAAAAGCCGCCGGTCGATATACCGATACCGAGATCGAGACCCTGGCGCTTCACCTCGGTCGCGACCTCCTCGATGTAGGGCAGGTGAATGATCGGATCCCCGCCGGTAAAGCCGATCGTCCGGATGCGCGGGCCCCGGTAGGCAGCGATCCGCTCCCGGGCATTGGCCACCAGCACCGCCGCCGGCAGATGACCGGCGTAGTGCCAGTCGGGATCGGGGTACTGGGAGATCCGGTAGGCGTTGCAGTGGAGGCAGCGGTAACAACACCCGAGCAGGGTGACGATGTAACTCGCGAGGGTGCCTGAACACATCGTCGCCGCCATCTCCGCACGGCCAACGCGGCATACCCCCCGCTCCCCCTGGAGGCGGTCTACACCACACCTCCACTCACAGAGGCGGCAGGACTTGAGATCTTCCATACACTTTCCCTGGCGCGGATGTACAAATAGCCTTTGGGGCTCGGTAAGGCCGAGAGGGCCCGCGCATGCAGCTACCGATGCAAATATTCACGGGCGGATTCCAGGGTATGAGTATGCATATAGTATCACCCGACGCTAATGCCATGCTACTACATCCAGTGGGATTAATACGCAGCGCCGTACAGGAACCGTTCCTCGTCGCCGGCAGGGACGGCATATCCATGCGGGAAGGAGGCGATGCAAGCAGGGCTCATATCCGCAGTACGAAGGAGGCCATCTCGGAGATCATCATCGACGAGAACCGTATCGAGCTGCTTGAGGGAATCGAGGAGTACTCCCATGTCACGGTGCTCTACTGGGGGCACAGGGTACCGGAGGAGGGTCGGGCTGTCAACCGCGTGCATCCGATGGGCCGGAAGGATATTCCACAGACGGGGATCTTCTCGACATGCAGCCCCGCCCGCCCGAACCCTGTACTTTCAACCGTAGTTCGGTTGCATGCGCGGCGCGGAAACGTCCTTGAGGTTACCGGGCTCGATGCCGTCGATGAAAGCCCGCTCATCGATATCAAACCCTACGTCCCGACCCATTATCCACAGACGGATGTGCGGATCCCCGCATGGATGGCCGGTCTGATAAAAGAGATTACTGAACGGCAGGGGTGAGTCTGTCAACCACCTGCCTTGAAGGGCAGGGCTGCCTACTGGGTCAGGCGAAGAACCTGGTGGCGCCCCCTCCGCTCTTACCTCCTCTTCACGACCTCTCTTGTGAGGAAGTCCAGTTTATCCTCGAACGCCACCCCGTACTTTTTGGCGAGGACAACCACCGCTGCCTCCACTCGGAGGTTGCCATCGAAGTGGTCGACAACCTGATGGAGTTCAGCGACGACCTCCTGCGGTTGTTTCCTTGTCGCGGCTGCGATCCGCCCGATCAGCCCCTCGTAGGGGCTTTCCTTTGTGAGGACGTCTGAGGTGGGCTTGAATCCGAGCGGTATCGAGACCTCAGCGAGATCAAAGAGTGGCTTTATGACACCGCTCTCCATCTCGATGAGCCCCTCCGTTCTTGCCCGCTCCAGGAGCTGGTTTGCCTGCTCCTTGTTCATCCACTTCCGGTCGATGGCAATATAGAAGATGAACTCGCTCCTCTGCAGCCGATCTTTACGCATGTGCTTGAATGGCGCGGCAACAGCAATCTTTATGTTCACTCGCAGGCACCTTTCAGGAGTTCTCGCAGGTCAATCGCATCCATGTCACCGTGCGGACTCTCCTTTGTGGCATAACACTCGGTCACCTGCCCTTTATCGACGATCCGGAGATAGAAGATGTTCTCTGCGATCGGGAGCCTCTTTTCCGGGGTGAGCAGAGCCCTCTGGAAATCCACCCGGAAATCTGCCGCCTCACTGATCTTCTCGGAGAGCGGTGCCAGGTTGTCGAGATCCAGGAAATGTGTCCGCCCATCCGCGACCTGGATGAGGATTCTCTCCTTGATGAGGCCTTCATTGCCCTTAGATGTCGTATGGGTGTTGTGCATCCGCGCCATGCATGATATAACCTCCTGGAACGGTCGGGCAAGTTCGAAGTCGAGGTCAATCTGTTGGGGGAAACGGTGGTATATCCTGCGCATCATTAGAGTTGATGTTCACGGAACGTAAAAAAGATATGATCCTGCCGGACGTCTCTTTTCCCGGTCCGCACAAAAGTTTTTTACAGATCCTCTTCCTCCTCACCGGATCATGACGGATCAGGTTGTGCTCCTGCAGATGAACGACTCGCACGGGTACCTTGAACCACACCCCGAACTCTTCTGGGCTGGAGATCGGGCGGAGTACCGATTGGCCGGTGGGTATTCCCGGATAGCCGCACTCCTAGATGCGGTGCGGGATGCGCGGCCAGGTAAGGTGCTTGCGTTTGATTGTGGCGACACCATCCACGGGACTTATCCTGCCGTGCAGTCAGAGGGTGAAGCATTCGTACCGGTCCTCAATGCTCTCGGGTTCGATGCCATGACCGCGCATTGGGAGTTTGCCTACGGCCCGGAGCAGTTCCAGAGGATCGCCCGCGGCCTTGAATACCCGGTCCTTGCTGTGAACTGCTATGACGACTCCAGCGGGGAGCTCGTCTTTTCGCCTTATACTATCTGCGAGACTGACGGGCTTCAGGTCGGTGTCATCGGAGTCGCTGCTACGATCATCGATAAAGTTATGCCAAAGTCCTTCTCGGAGGGGCTCTTCTTCACCCTGGGGAACGCTGAGCTCCCGGGACATATTGCCCAGCTACGCGATGAGGAGGGTGTGGACCTGATCGTTGTGGTATCGCATCTCGGATTTCCCCAGGAGGTGAAGCTCGCCCGAGAGGTTGATGGGATCGACGTTCTCCTCTCCGGGCACACCCACAACCGCCTCTTTGAGCCGGCGATCATAAACGGAACCATCCTCATCCAGTCGGGTTGCCACGGATCTTTCATCGGACGGCTTGATCTTACGGTCGAGAGTCGGCGGGTGACGAAGTTTGATCATGACCTCATCATCGTCAGCGAGGCTATCCGGCCCCACCCCGAGGTTGAGGATATGATCGGGAGGATCATGGATCCGCACCGCGAGTATCTCTCCCGGGTCGTCGGCGAGACCCGGACGGGGCTTAACCGCAACACGATCCTTGAGGCCACTATGGATAACCTCCTGCTCCAGGCGCTCCTGGAGGTTACTGACGCGGATGTGGCGTTCTCAAACGGGTGGCGCTACGGTGCCCCGGTGCCGCCGGGGCCTGTCACAGTAAACGACCTCTGGAACATCATACCGGAGAATCCCCCGGTCTCGACGGTCGCGATAACAGGCCGGGAGATGCGTGCGATGATGGAAGAGAACCTGGAACGGACTTTCGCGTGGGATCCCTACGACCAGATGGGCGGCTACGTGAAGCGGTGTATGGGAATCAACCTCTACTGCAAACTCGAAAACGCCCCGGGCTTGCGTATCCAGGAGTTTTTCGTGGAGGGTAAGAGGCTTGATCCGGACGCTGTCTACCGGGCTGTGTTCGTCACCGGCCAGGGCGTGCCGGAGGGTTACGGGAAAGGCCGGGAGGATCTGGATACCAGCGCGATCGAGGCGCTCGAGAGATACCTTGCGAGGGAGCCCGTTACTGCTGACCTCCGGGGGAACGTTGTGGCGATATGACTGCCTGGATCCCCATCCTGGCATGGTGCCGGCAGCCCTGAATGATTCAAGGCTGCCTTGCCGGTCTCTGGAAGTGAGATTTGCGACACGGCAGAGGGGTTCTGTGCCAGGAACCCTGCGGTGCTCCCGATCCCCGACCTGGTGGTCGGGTTTTCTCCAGCACCGTATAACTGGCAGTCAGAAAGCCGGGGTTCCTCATCCGGCCGTAAAAAAAGATGTTTCACTCGAGAAGGACTGCGTTTACAACGCCGTCCTGACCCGGTCTGCTCACGATCCGCGCGCGTCCTATATCGGTCCTGATGATAGCGCCCCTTGTCAGGAGGCCCCGCCTGACGTAGTTTGGATTGGCGCTGTTTGCCTCGACTGCCTCTATCTTCGTCCTCCTGGCCTCGCCTGTCGTGGGGTCTGAGACCGTTGCGTAGTCCATACGGAGTGCCCGGACCTTCTGGTTGCCCCCGTAGGCGCGGATAACCTTCCTGCGCTCTTCACCGATGTGCGTCTCTGCCGGAGCTCTCCCGATCTCCGACCGTTTCTTGCCCTGGGAGGTGTGGTAGCGTCCACCCGTTGATTTCCGTACTGATCTTCCTTGCCACTGCATGTGATCACCGATATACTCTGTTTGGGACGTGATGCCCGTTGTTAGGCGTCAATCTCTCGTCAAAGTGCTATAACTATTCGAGGGGAGGGTATTTAATCGTGCTGATCATGAGAGGATTGCATCCAGCAGTTCCCCGATACCTTCCCCGGTCTTCATATTCGTCCGGAAAACCTGCATCTCCGGGTTGTAGCGACGCATATCCCGTTCCATCCGATCGAGGTTGGCTTCGACGAACGGGGCGAGGTCGACCTTGTTGATGACGCCGATGTTGCTCCCGCGAAACATCATGGGGTGTTTGTTCACCACGTCGTCTCCCTCTGTGGAGCTTACGATGACGATCCTCTTCTCGGCGCCCAGCCTGAAATCTGTCGGGCAGACCATGTTGCCGACGTTCTCAATGAAGAGGATATCGATATCGTCAAGAGGCAGGTGCTCGATGGCGTGTTCCACCAGGTGCGCATCGAGATGGCACTCCTTCCCGGTGTTTGCATTGTAAGCCGGAACCCCGAGGGCGACGATCCGCTGGAAATCGTCGTCGCCGTAGACGTCTCCTGCGATGGCGCCGACGCGAAGCCCCCGCTCCCGGATCAGGGGTACAAGCCGCTCGATCGTGGCGGTCTTCCCGGATCCGATAGCGCCGAGGAGGTCGAACGCCCGGATGCCATGCTCTCCGAGGTGTTTTGCGTTGGCGTCTGCGATACGGTTGTTGACGTCGTAGATATCCTTCTCTATGTGGACGTCTATGTGATGCATGACCAGTACTATTGATCATGATCTGTTTATAGGTTAACACCCAAACACTACGGCAATGAGCGCAGAGCGCATCCTTTACCCCTGTTATTTCGACGCCACGCTGCAGCGGCGGGAGGGGCGCCGGGTTCCGGAAGGACTCGGTATGAAGTCTCCTGACCTCCCTGCTATCGAGGCAGTGCTCCGGAAGATGAAGATACCCTACCGACTGGAGGATCACCACCACCCCACCCACTGGGCGGAGCGCAAAGGCCGGGTTGTGGTGGAGTGGGAGGGGAGCAAGGAGGATCTGATCAGGCGGGTCGCAAAACGCCTCGGGAGCCTGAAGTGACCGGTATGTACGACCTGCACACCCACACCATCCTCTCGGATGGTGAACTCCTCCCGACGGAGCTTGTCCGGCGCGCGGCCGTGCTCGGCTACGATATCATCGCCATCACCGACCATGCGGATGCATCAAACCTCGCGCACCTGGTAGCGGCGGTGAGCGAGGTTCGGGACTCGGCGCAGTGTTACGGCGTGGAACTGCTCGTCGGGGTTGAGCTCACCCATGTTCCACCGTCTCTGATCCCTCTGCTTGCGCGCAATGCGAAACGGCGGGGTGCCGATATCGTCGTGGTCCACGGTGAGACGGTGATGGAACCGGTCGCTCCCGGGACAAACCGCGCCGCCTGTACGTGTGAGTACGTGGACGTGCTCGGCCACCCGGGGTTCATATCGGTCGAGGATGCGCTTGAGGCGGCAGAGCGCGGGATAGCGCTCGAGATAACCTCCCGTGCGGGGCATAACCGGACGAACGGGCATGTCGTGCGGGTGGCCCGGGAGGCCGGCTGCCAGCTTGTGGTCGATTCTGATACACACGCGCCGTCTGATCTTATGTCGAAGGAGGCACGGTGGGCGGTTGCACTCGGCGCCGGGCTGACTGAGGCAGAATCGCGGGAGATTCTATCTCTGGATATTAAGCGGCTCCTCCATCTGTAAGGAGGAGTATTTAAAATTTAGCAAAAGGTTTTTATATTGATAGCGTCAATATATATACGTTACTAAATGCATCTAGCTAAGAGTACCTTCGAGGTTGCAGTTTGCGGTTAATCGGTCGTTCTGTAAGTATCTGCAGTAATCACTTGTTAATCTTGCGATGTGATGCTGCTCGATTGCCCCGCCTCCACGGTGAGGTTGTAGACCGCCGATTAAAACCCCTGGGGAAGGTAGTTGACATCTTTGGAAATATATCGTCTCCCTATGCTGTAGTCCTCTGCTACAACAGCTGCTCCGTGCAGGTTAGTGAGAAGATCTTTGCAAAATAGGTGGATAATCGATGGCTGAAGTTGAAAAGTTAAGGCAGCTGCAGATGCAGCGCGAAGCACTGAAGAAGAGAGGGGAGCAGAAAGTCAAAGAGACGGAGAAGAAGCGTCACGAAGAGAGCGTCCAGTCAGTCTGTCCCGAGTGCGGTAGCCGCCAGCTCGTCCACGACTATGAGCGTGCTGAACTAGTATGTCAGAGCTGTGGCCTTGTCCTTGATGAGGAGTTCATCGACCGCGGCCCCGAGTGGCGCGCCTTTGACCACGATCAGCGCATGAAGCGCTCCCGTGTCGGCGCACCGATGACGTTCACGATCCATGATAAGGGTCTCTCGACGATGATCGACTGGAGGAACCGCGACTCCTACGGCCGTGCTATCTCGAGCAAGAACCGCGCCCAGCTCTACCGCCTCCGGAAGTGGCAGCGGCGTATCAGGGTCTCGAACGCGACTGAGCGGAACCTTGCGTTTGCTCTCTCGGAGCTTGACCGGATGGCATCTGCGCTCGGGCTGCCCCGGAACGTGCGCGAGACCGCAGCGGTGGTCTACCGCGACGCGGTTGACAAGAACCTGATCCGTGGCAGGAGTATTGAGGGCGTTGCTGCAGCGGCGCTGTATGCAGCGTGCCGTCAGTGTAGTGTACCCCGGACGCTCGACGAGGTCGCAGAGGTCTCCCGGGTATCGAGGAAGGAGATCGGACGTACCTACCGGTTCATCTCCCGTGAGCTCGGGCTCAAGCTTCTGCCGACGTCGCCGATCGACTATGTTCCGCGCTTCTGCTCGGGCCTGAACCTGAAGGGCGAGGTCCAGAGTCGGGCGGTCGAGATCCTCCGGCAGGCCGGTGAACGTGAACTTACGAGCGGCAGGGGTCCAACAGGTGTTGCCGCGGCCGCTATTTACATCTCCTCGATCCTCGGCGGCGAACGGCGCACCCAGCGTGAGGTCGCTGAGGTCGCGGGCGTGACCGAGGTCACTATCAGGAACAGATATAAGGAACTGGCAGAAAAATTAGATATTGAGATCATACTCTGATCTCTTATCTCTGGGCCTGTAGATCAGGGGTAGATCGTTGCGTTCGCAACGCAAAGGCCGCGGGTTCAAATCCCGCCGGGTCCATTTCTCCTTTTGATGTAACTTCTGAAAACAGGGTTGTGATCTAATTCACAACTGAGAATGAGTAAGAGGTCAGGAGAGCCGCATGCTCACCAGCTAATCTGTAGTACCGGATGACCGTAGTACCCATTGTCACCTTATATTGGAGATTTGGAGGGCGGACGAAATGCCAATAGCCTCATGGGGAGATGGAATTCTGATGCTATATGAAGGCGATATGGTCATGAAGAGCAGTAAAGGATCTGCGAATTTAAAGTGACCTGAGGCAATAGAACATAAAGATATCTGAATATTTGTGCAGGAATAAAAATTATGCAATCTTTTGGTGGAAGTGATACCAGTAGCAGCTTAGCACAATACCACATATTGACATCGGAAACGCTACTGTTCTCTTTCTCGGTGAGGATGAGGCATGAAACCATTTTCAAAGATATAATCAGCCTTCAAATTGCATTTAATCAGAATTACAAGGAGATCTCCTTGCTGTTGCTGAACGGTTGCTAAACCCCTTTGTTTCCACTGGAGATTCTGGAAAACCATCTACAGGAGCCCTGAGGTGAGGAAACGCTTCCCGCCCTGGCCGTTTCCGCTCCAGGTGATCATCATACTGCCTTCAGGACAGACCGTGATTGCCTGGTGCCGGGGGAGGCAACCATCAGGGCTCCCGGCTTTGCAGCAATGAAATCGATAGGC
>JAAZIF010000323.1 GCA_012510335.1 Methanomicrobiales archaeon
GTGATACTCCGGCACATCGGGTTCCAGAAGGCTGAGGCATTCGATATGCTGTCTGAATGTGCGACAATAGATCCTGGCCTGTACACCCTGTATATCGACGGCGCTCCGCACAACCTCGCTCCAGGCGCACGGGTTACGGAGGGCATATCCCTGGTTCTCGCGCCGGCAGCCGTATCGCTCTTCAACCTGGACGAAAACAGCATCCTGGATATCCGGTTTACCTTCGAGAACGCCACCATCGCCGGCACCCACCACTACGACTACACGAACGCCCGCCCACCTCCTCTGAAGCCCGCTGTCCTGGAGGTGGCGATATGGTGAACGACGCGGGGCAGCTCTACACCATGGAGGGCGTCGCGGCGGGACTCATCATGCTCCTGGCCGCGTACATCGTCGTCGGCACGACGGGCATATACACGACCGCCGATACGGGCGTACCGGATATGCAGCTTGAGCAGCTCGGGGACGACGTGCTCGCGATGATGGATACGCCGGATGGGGCGGGGAGCGAGAACCAACTGGTAGAATTTGTCCGCTATAATAATGCCACCGGGTTTGAGGAGATGTTCCTGGAATACTGCAACGCAATGACGAACGGTGCTCACGATAACCTGCACATGAGTGCAGGGATCATCTACCGCTCCGATGGCGGGATTAAAGAGCATCCGTTCGTCACAGATGAGACCTGGACGGGAAGAGAGTCCGCCGTGCGGGTGACCCGGTGGGTGCAACTGGAGGGGAAACTCGAGAATGGCATGCCCGGTGATATGCGACCGGGGGACACCCGGGCCGTCCTCGTGGAGGTGCTCTTATGGCGCGCCTGAATGATGAAGGCCAGTGGATCGTGTTGATGGGGCTCCTTGTCGCCGTGGCGCTCTTCTTCCTCGCGCTGGTCGTCAACCAGTCGGCGCTCATAGGGCAGACGACCACGGAGGGGGTGCTTGAGTTCCCGAAGAGTGATATAAGGGATCTGCGGTCAGCAGTCTTTGATTATGTTGATGCAGGGCGCCCCGATGGGGTGTATGAGGATATAGTCGAGATCTCCCTTGATCGGAAGAACGCTGTGGTCAGCTTTGAGGTCAAGGATGGGGAAGAACCACAACGGTACAGGGTGACCATCCATTACAACAACGGGATGACGGTTTACAATGAGACCACGTATTATTGAGACGATGAACGAGGAGGGCGTCACCCGGGTCATGGAGTATATCGTCATCACCGGCGTGCTGCTCCTGCTGATGACCGTCATGATGCTCTACGCGAATGCCACGCTCATGGAGGGGCCGGCAGACAGGCTCCGCTCCCACGCCTTTGTGGATATCGGGAACGGTATAAGCACCAGAATCGTCGACCTCTACGTGATCGCGCCGGATAATGGAACCATCACCACGAAGATCGATATACCGGGCGAGGTCGCGGGGAGGGGCTACTTCGTGGAGACCTCACTTGAAGGCGCCGACCAGGTTATCCAGGTGCAGGCCGGCGATATCCAGAGCAGGATCGTCATCGCCGGCATCGGGGCGACGATGGGTATGA
>JAAZIF010000324.1 GCA_012510335.1 Methanomicrobiales archaeon
GATTGCTCTTGATTCGCTCTGGGTGAACAACAGGAGCGGTGTTCTCCTCTCGATGGCCTTCGACCTCGGGACTGGGGCGCCGGCAACCGGGGGCACGATCTTCTCGCTCCCCATACTCACCCCGGTGGGATCGGGGGGGACGGTCTCGGTGAAGGAGGGAGGGGCTGTTCTTAACATCACCGCACATAAGGGTGATGAGATCTCGGTTCCTGTACCGGATCTTCCCCTCGGGAGCCTCACCTACGAGTCCTCGAACCACTACTGGGTGGACCAGAACTGGATCTACCAGGGGGGCGCGATCTTCCTCTCCCAGGAGGGGGGGATTACGGTGCGGGTCGGGCCGTCGATTGCGGTGGCGAAGAGGGAGGATGGAGATATAAGCCTCACCGTAGCTCCAATCCGGCTTGAGGGCTCGGATATGATCGCCGGATCAGGGCCGGTGCGGATCGAGACCCGGATGCGTTTTAGCCAGAAACCTGATTTTAACGACGCTTATGACTGCGTGAACCTGAGCGTCACAGATGATGATCCGGTGGCGGTCCGGGCCTGGAAGAGAGCTTTTGAGGAGGTTCGGGAACGGGCGGTTGGGGAGGGAGTCAAGTCCTCTTTGATTGTACCCAAACCCACCGGGAATAAGGTCTGGCTCAATGTCTCGTGGCGGCAGAACGAAGAACCCGGGAAGGTACACCTCACCGTATACCCGGCGAACTACACGGTGACTCTTCATGGCGCGGCGTCCCTGGTGGAATGAGATACATGGGCCGGCATCGCGGTGAGGATGGCGTCTCCGAGGTTATCGCGACCATCCTCCTGGTCAGTGTGACAGTACTCCTCGTGGGGGTCGTGGCAGTATTTTTCCTCTCCGGCCCCCTGCCGGAAGAGATCCCGCATGCAAGCATCGTCGCTAAGAACGAGAGCGGCAATTTCACCCTTGCCCACGAGGGGGGCGACCCCCTGAGGGCAGGGGGGTACCGGATCTACATCGGGAGTGAGGGCGGGCTTGTTGATGAGACCGCGAACTTTACCGGACCAGATGGCGGTATCTGGCTGGTTGGCGGGAACATAACGTATAAAGGCTCATTGAAGATAGAAAGAGCGGTCGTGACCGTGATATCGGGGGGAAGCGAGACGATCCTCACCGTGGTGGGCCTCAGGGGAGGAAGGGTGTTTGACCCGGACCCGGGGGTGCCGGAAAAGCCGGAAGAGCTGGAGAAATTCATCAATTTCGTCATCAATAAAAGCGTTTTTGTCTACGGCACCGCTTTTGTGTTCGGTGGAGATAATGTCAACGGTCCGGGGGCAACGGTCATCATCACCGGAGACCTGGACACAGCAGATACAAACCTCGGCGCCTCCATCAATGTCTCGTACATCTACATCGACGGAAATGTTAACCTGGGCACAGGAAGCGCCGGCCTAGGATCGGTTACAGATCCGGGATCCATCTACGTTAACGGCAGTCTCACGTTATGGAATGGAAAAAGACACATCTACGGCGATGTCTACGTTAACGGTGATTTTAGCCTGAAAGATGCGTGGATTCACGGAAACGTCTACGTTGACGGGAACCTCACGCTAGGCTGGACACCCACACTAGAAGAGGACACACGCATCTACTACACCGGCAATCTCACAAAGCCCAACAACTATAATGCCGATATCCTCGCGAAGTGCAACCACACTACAATCGTGCCCGGATTCACCATGCCGGATCTGGAAATACCCTCCACTAAACCCCCCGAATGGTACACAGATAAAGGATACACCTCAAGCGGGCCTCTGACAAGTAACATGAAGATATTTGCCGGCAGCTACTCCTCCACATCCGAGAGATCCAACGCGACCAACGTCGTTATCATCGCACACACCGGTGACATTACTATAACCGGAATGGGAAGTAAAGGTGTCACCGGCATCTTCTTCGCTCCCAACGGGAAGGTGACGTTCAATGGCGGTACCCTCGAAGGCGTTGTCATCGCCTGCGACGGGCTCTTTGTCAGCAGTGGTGAAACGAGGGTCACCTTCAAGA
>JAAZIF010000382.1 GCA_012510335.1 Methanomicrobiales archaeon
AATATCAAAATATAAAAAATCGATAAAACTCCGGTCTTTTGCTCCCAAATAAGGTCGCTCACGAAAGTAATTTAATCGCAGAACATCTGCCGGATTCTCTTGCCCGGACAGCCAGAGCTGTAACAATTCCCGAGTATGACCAAGTCTAAAAGGTGTGTTTTTCATTATTTACCTGAATGCAAAGAGCTGATTATTGAAATGTAAAATATATTTCCACATGATAAAAGCCATATATGGAATGAAAGTCCCGAAGATACAGAAAAGGCATTTATTACATGAATTCTCATATGAAAAAAGAAGGAATACAATATTCCGCATGCCATTTTACAATTAAATACTTATAATTAGGCATGAAAAAACGAAAAGTAAAAATCCTCAGCCTTTTGCTTGTTCTCTGCTTGTTTTTTCTCTTGGCAGCCTGCACAAAATCACACCATAATGTGCTGATTTATCAAGTACATCCCCTGGAAAATGCTCAACCCATGGATTCCTTGAAAACTGCCATCTTGCAAGATTCCGGTATATCCATGCTAATCAGCTACCCGGATTCCAATCTGTTGATTGTGCATTATGACCGTTTTAAAACCCATCAAACCCGCATAGAATCCTGTTTTTCGAAATCGGGAAATAGCTTTACCTTGCTGGAGAAAAAGCCCTTGGAAGAGTCAGAATAATTATGAAAAAAAAGGTAAAAGCTATTGCTTTGCTATCGGGAGGGTTGGATTCCGTTCTTGCAATTGCCCTTTTGCAAGCGCAGGGTGTGCAAATTATCGGCTTGGCGATTGAGACCGGTTTTTGCAGCTTGCCCAAGAACACAAAAACTTCCCCGGAAGGCATTGAGGATATTGCCAAGGCACTGAATATCCCCTTACGAATTGAGAATATTCACGAAGACTACTGGGATACAATCCTGAATCCCAAATACGGCTACGGGAAACACATGAATCCCTGTATGGACTGCCATCTTCACATGGTACGTGTTGCTGCGGAAGTCATGAAAGAAGAGAATGCGGATTTGGTGGTCAGCGGAGAAGTTCTGGGGCAACGCCCCAAGAGCCAGTTGGCCCATCAAATGAAAATAATCCTTCAGGAAAGCGGTATTGAGGGCCGCCTCTTAAGACCTTTATCGGCTTTGTGTCTGGAAGCGACCATTCCTGAGCTGGAAGGCAAAATTGATCGCAGCGCCTTAAAGGGCTTCCGCGGTCGCAGCCGCCGCCCGCAGCTGCAGCTTGCAAAGGATTTGGGTGTCGAGCATCTGGCTTTTGCAGGTGGAGGAAATTGCTACTTGACGGATGCAGTATTTTCAGCTCGCTTCCGGGATCTTTTAAAACAATTCGGGAAAGAGAATTTCCCTCGGGAGGATGTCAGGCTTCTGCGCATCGGTCGCCATTTCCGAATTTCTCCGCTAGCTTACCTCATCGTCAGCCGTAATGAAGAAGAGGAAGGACTCTTGCAGCCTTACCGTCAGCGGCATCTTACTTTTGATCTTGAGAATATTATTGGTGCTACAGCTATCGGATTAGGTAGTTTTGGGGAAGAAGAGCGCCGTACTGCTGCAAAAATCTTGAGTCGTTATTCCAAGGCAAAAGCGGGGGAGGAAGTTAAGGTGATCATGCGGGAAGAGGGGGAGAGCATTAAAATTCCCGTCAAGGCTCTTCCCAAGGATGATGTTCTGCCGGAGAAACTGCGGGTCGGCGGGTAAAACATAAGATTCCGCTGCTTTTTTAATTGAAATATTTAGAAAATCATAGTAGCTTCTCGGGCTTTGGGGGTTGCATATCGCAACTTGTTTTTTTATTCCGCTATTTGGGATTCGCATGATAGAAACAATTAAATCGGAAATCAAAAAAAGCTGTACTGAACTTGCCTGGCCGCCTGTACCCTTTATTGTAGAGCGTCCACGCGATCCATCCTTCGGGCATGTCAGCAGCAATGTAGCTTTGCTTCTGAGCAAGAGCCTTAAACGCAGTCCCCGCGAAATAGCTGAAATTCTTATGCAAAAGATGTGGAATACAATACCGGGTCTGGACAAAATTGAAATTGCCGGAGCGGGTTTTCTTAATTTTACTTTTTCTTCGGCATATTTACAGTCAGTTATTACTAGAATCCGCAAAGAAGGTCCGGACTTCCAAAGAGATTTCAGGGGAAAAGGAAAAAAGGTACAGGTAGAATTTGTTTCTGCCAATCCCACCGGACCGCTAACAATCGGGCATGGCCGACAAGCGGTGCTAGGGGACAGCATAGCCC
>JAAZIF010000325.1 GCA_012510335.1 Methanomicrobiales archaeon
ATCAGGTTTGTGGACAGGAACGGGACAGCCATCCCTCACTGGACGGAAAACGTCACAAGCGGTTCTCACACCCACATCTGGCTCGCCCTCCCCGCGAATACGCAGGAGTTAACCATGCTCTACGGCGACACGGAGGCCCGGGACGCCAGTGACCCCGATGCTGTCTTTACCTTCTTTGAGGATTATGAACGTGGCAATCTCTCGCGGTGGTCGTTCTGCGGTTCAAACGCCGAGATCCAGTCAACCATCGTCCGCGACGGCGCATACGCAGGCGAGATCAACGTCTCGGAGCCTGATCTCAGACACCTCGCGAACAACCGGATCTGCCTGGCAAACATCTCCGCAGGCCCGCTGGTCATCGAGGGGGACTTCCGGGTCAGCGAGTTCGGGCGATGGTGCGGTTCAGGCTACGTCCAGGTCTGGAACGGAACCAACCGGATCTACGCTCTCCACTTCAGGAACAGCTCCGTGCAGTACTATGATGGCGCTCACCGGAACTTCTCCGCCGATCTCCGGGCGGAGCCCGATACCTGGTACCACGTAAAAATCGTCATGGATACGCCGAACACCACCGAACACGCCTGGATTGACGGTGAGTACCTCGGGAGCAGAACCCTGCGGTTTGCCGACGGGTCACTCGCCCCGAATGAGACGGTCTTTACGGACTTTGCTCTGATCGGGTCTTCGGCATGGTCATCGGGAGGGCCACACCGCTTCTATGCGGATAACATCCGGGTCAGGAAATACGTCCCCGTCGACCCGGTGCTATCCTATGCGGGGCCTCCGGAGGGGGGCGAAACGTCGTCTCCCGGGGATCGGATACGCGGCTGCCCGTAGCGGCATCCCGCTCCGGAAAAATTACCCTGCCGGGCCGCACGCGAGCAGCGGCACCGCAGCCCGCAGTACATCTATGCCTCCCTCGACGTAGAGGAGACCGAGGACGGCCACGGCGAGGATCTCCTTCTCCTGCTCAAGAGCCCTGCCGACCGGGCGGTGCCGGCATTCGAGGCCGATTTTGCTTTCGTGGAGCTTCCACCGGTCTGAGAGGGGTGCGAGCCCCGGCACCCCGGCATGCGGGCCAGAGAGAACCTTAAGCCGCAGGGTGACATCGCCGATGAGGGCAAGCGCCCGGGCATCGTCCGGGAATTTCCCGAGCATATCGATGTCTTTTGCCGGGATCGGGAGCCGATCTTCCGGGAATCCCTCAGGTATACCGGAAAAGAGCCTTCTTGTGGAGTTATCCATGAGGATCCGGAGGAGCCCGTCAGGATCCTGGAAGGCATACCCGGTATCCCGCTCGATGCGGGGGAGGGTCACACGTTTCACCCGGTCGATCCCTGATACCAGACGGTCGATCTCCCTGATCCACCCGCGCATCCGCCGGAGTCTCCTCGTCCGCCTGGGTGACCGCCGGCAGGCGGGCAGGAACTCCGCCCGGTACTCCCGCATGAGCCACCCCTGTATGGTCGTGAGGGTCTCCTCGATCGAGCGGGAGAGGGGGCCGTATTCGTATGTCATGCGATCAGAGATTGGGTAACGAGATGTTTTTACCTTTCCCTGTTAATTAACGAATCCCTGGAGGGCAGGCCATACAAGAAGCAGGGCGAGGGCGACGTGCAGGCAGAGGAAGAGGGGGACGAGCCGGAACTTCGCTTTCTGCGTCTTATGCCGGAATATGCGCATCGCCGCTACGGCACCGAACGGCCCGAAGAGCGAGAGGGTGAGGAGCCTTCCCTCGGGGATCCGCCACGCCGTCCGCTCCGCCGATCGCTTATCGCGGCGAAAGGCAACAAACGAGACGATGTTTACGAGGAGGTAGATCATGATCACGGCCGGCAGGAGGGGCATCTCGCTACCCCTCCCGCCCGGATGTCCGGGAGCCTCTGCACAGCGTCCCGGCAGAGCCCGGAACCATCCCCCTGCGCCCGGAGAGATCAATACCATCAGGCCTCTGGAACATACCGCGGATAGACCCCGCGCACCTCGTTCCCGGTTTTAGAATGTCTGTCCAGTTTTGCACACCTATACCTGTTCCATTCCGGATCAAAAGAGGCTACCGCCTGCCCCGGTCTACCGGGGATGGGCGGCGAGGGGATCGTCCCCCCTCATTCGGTGCCGCTTTTTGGACAGAGTTCTGTCAGGTTTATCAGGGTTGCGTTCTCCGCCGTGACGTTGAACGGTTCGATCACGATCTCATCATCTACCTTCTGCTCGACATCAGGGACGGGGTACTCAAAGACGCCCTCCCTCCCGGCGTCATGGTGCAGGACGGCAAACAGGGTATCGGTGGCGACGAATGTATGGACCGTGACCGTAACATTCTGGTTCACCCCGGACATGACCGGCGCATACCCGATGACCCCGCCGGGATGTCCAAAGAGGTTGTTATGGATGACGATCCATCCCGGGCCATCGCTCACGACCTCATCGACCGTTACATTCCCGACGATCCCATCGCCCATAATCTCCTGATCCGAGACCGTGACCGAGGCGTTCCCGGTCACATTCGTCTCAGGTTCGGCCTGAGCAGTGATGGGCCCGACAAGGCCGGCCGCCAGGACTGCCACAATAACCAGCCAGTATTTCCGCATGTTGTTCGACCTCCCCCATGGGGGGGCACAGGTACTCCGGCAACATATATAGGTTGGCAGACCCGTGATGCGGGAGGGCGCCCGCACGCAGAACCGGTATTCCGGGGCCGAGAATGAACCTTCACCGCTTTCGGAGTGACCGGAGGGATTGAGAATGCCATCGAGGAGATCCCCGCCGGATTCATCGTAGATGTGCTGATGGTCTTCATATCCCCAACAGACCGGGACTGCCCGCCGCAGGGGGTTTTTGCACCAGCACTATATACCGTAAATAACATACGGTTTCGCAGGAATAACCTGGTGACATGAGTATGGAACGCTCGATAAAGCGCCTTATGGAGGAGAGAGAGAAGCGGCGGGAGGAGAACGTCAAGAAATACATCGAGCAGCTGGAGCACGAGAGCACTCCCTATCGCCTGCGGGCTGCCGAGGCGCTTGGGGGATGCGCCGATCCGCAGGCGGTCGAACCGCTGGTCGCCGCCCTGCACGATGAGGAGAACGAGGTCCGCTGGATCGTGGCACAGGCGCTCGGGAAACTCTGCGACGCACGGGCGGTGGATCCCCTCCTCTCCCTCCTCACCGACCCGGATCGCTGGGTGCGGCGCGGCGCCGTCTGGGCGCTCGGTGAGATCGGAGATCCGCGCGCGGTCGAGCCGCTCCTCCCCCTCCTTATGGACAGAAAGAAGGATGTCAGGGTGGCTGCCGCCGATGCGCTCGGGAAACTCTGCGACACCCGGTCGGTCGACGTTCTCTTCGGCGCGCTTGAGAGCGAGGAAGAGCCCGAGGTCAGGACGGCGATCCGGCGTGCGCTCCGCGAGATCACCGGCGAGATGGTCTTTTGAACCCCGGTCAGCCGTACTCCAGGTGCAGCCCGACGCCCGCCTCCCGAACGTCCGCCACCTTTGAGAGCGCGATCTTTGCCGCAAGACCGGTGCAGTGGCAGGGGTGAAGGGCCGCCGGCCGCACCTCTGAGAAGTAATCGGCGACCCCCTGCATCTGCCCCGGCTGCGGATCCTCAAGGTGGAACCCTCCGATGATGTCGGCGACCCGATCCTCGCCGCAGACCTCGCGTGCCTGCTCGACGATCGAGCAGATCCCTGCATGGGAGCAGCCGGTCACGATGACAAGCCCTTCCGGGGTTCTGCAGGCGAGCGCTGTGTCGTCAGCGATTGTGTCATCCCTGATGCCATCTGGCGTGTATATGTAGCCGTGCGGGAGAATCTGCTCAAACTCGAACCTCCGCTCGATCTCACCCAGGAATACCAGGTTCTCGGTCAGCCAGAGGGGGGCGGCGGTGAGGAGAACCTTCCCATGCCTGAAGAGTTCCTCGACCGAGAGGTGGCACCCGATCTCCCCTATACCGTCGCAGCTCCGGGTGAGAAAGGCGTCGGGATGGGTGATGAACGTGGGCTCGACGCGGTTCCGGCCTTCTATAATCGCCTCGGTGTGGAGCCGGATCAGGGCATCGAGACCCCAGGTATGATCGAGATGGCCGTGTGAGAGGACGATCTCCCCGACGCGGAGTAGATCGATCCCCATCTTCTGTGCGTTGCCGATGAGGATGCCCGAGTAGCCGGTATCAAAGAGAACCCGGGATCCGCCGTCCTCTATATAGATCGAGAGCCCCGGCTCCGCGAGGAAATAGCGATCGGTGAGTGCGGCGTTGTCCACGAGGACCGTCAGTTTCATACTCGGCGCTCACCCCGGGGCGCGGCCGTATTCATACCAGGTACTGTGAATGCCGCGATTAAGAAAGTTTCCGGGCAGCGAGACCCGCTTCCCTGAGTAAGGCATGGCTGCATTCACGGGCGGCGGCCGGCCCCGATGTCGAATTGGGCGAGGATCCTCCTGCAGGTGCAGTGGTTGCCCAGGTGACATATGGCGGCCTTCGCCGCCTCGAACCGGACAGGAAGGTCGATCCCGGGAACCAGTTCAGGGAGGTCGCCAGACCCGAGCGTGATGTGCGGGGAGTAGCGCGAGTACGCGGAGGACTTCGGGAACCGGAGAAGATAGTCAAGAGACGCTTGAGACGATTCATCCGCAAAGATCTCCGGCCCTGCTGGCGAGGCCATATACGGCGTTATGGCGTTCATCACGGTCTTATGGAAGAGCTGGAGGATGTCCGGGCGCGGTATATGGAAGTGAGAGACGGCCTCTCCCGTGCTCGTCCGGCGCTTTGCGATGGCATCGATCGTCAGGGTCATGGGGAGGCACCGCCGGGCAACCCGCTCGATCTTTGCGGCGATCTCCAGGATATCCTCACGCCTCGCCGGGAATATCGCAACCGATATATGCGGTAGAGAGCCACCCTTCTCCAGGCGTATCCCTCCGCCCGGGTTGCCGGCGAGCAGGATTTTGTTCGCGCCGATCGCCATATCCATGATCGGGTCGGGCGGCAGGATAACCACGTCGAGGGCAACCGTATCGGGCAGTTCATACATAGGTTCGAATGAGGCGGCAGGAATAGAAAAGGGTTTCTCACCACCTCACGCCGAAGATCGGCTCCTCTGCCTCGATGAGGTTTGCGATCCTCCTGACGTCTGCCTCCATCGGGACATCCTCTCCCCTGTTCAGGTTCTTTCTCAGTTGCTCAAGGCCTGCAGCCACCGAGTCATCCTTCGACCGGACACCGCTTACCGTCACACGGAATGTCAGCGTCACCAGCCACCGGTTTGTCGTCATCATCTCTTCTTCCCCTCTGGCGCCGAATGTATCGCCGGGAGATATAAAGGCAGCTTGTGATCAGGATGGTTACCCCGAAGAGATCGGGCCGGTGTGGCGGGCCGCATCGAGGCACCGGATCCGATTTTTCACCAGTCTCCCTGCCGGGCGGAGGGGAAGAAGGCGGGCCGGGTCTATGAGCGCCTTCACCCTTGCAGCGTGAGACTTGCCATTCAGAGGCGGATTCCGGGTACCACAAAGAGCACCGGGAGCATCAGTTTTGGCAGGGTTTTTTCATGGGCGTACCCTCAAAAAGGTTAGAATGACGATAGATTATTTATTATTTGCTCTTTTTCGATACAGATTGATTCTGTCAGCCGATATACGCTTCAAGCGGCTCTGAGCATCTTTTTCGGCGTCCGGGCACAGATGTTTCAGGAAGGTTTTTATCAGCGAACGGGCAATTCCATCATATGGATCACTCAAAACGCATTCATGTGATGCTGGTTGCTGCACTCATTGCAGCATGCATCCTCGGAGCCGGTTGCATATCGCAGCCAGACGAAACCCCCGCACCGGCAGAAGAGTACACTTTCAACGAGACCGACAACAACGCAGACGTCAAACTCCCGGCAGGGAGCAGGATCACGATCAGTCTCGACGAGAACCCGACGACCGGCTACGAGTGGAACATCACCTCGACCCGCGGACTGCAGTACGTGAGCGACGTGTTCATCCCGCCCAGCACAGGGCTCATAGGTGCCGGCGGCGTGCATGAATGGCAGTACATCGCCGCGGAGAAGGGCACCGGTGAGTTCTCCGCGATCTACTGGCAGCCCTGGGAGAACGTGACCGGAGACGAGACAGCATTCAGTATAACCTTCACCATAGAGTGACACTGCACGCGCTCCCCCGCAACCGGGGGAGGGCTGCCTCCTTATAACCGCACCCTGAAAAGAGAATATGCCGGCTCCCGGCCGGAGGATGCAGGTGTACCCCCGGGGAGCGACGCAACAGCGTTACGCCTTCCGTTCCCTGGACTTGGGCCGGAGTTCGTCAGAACCACACTTACGGCAACGGGTTGCGCGGACGGCGTTCCGGGCGTTGCATCTCATGCAGATCTTTACGTTTAGCAGACGTGCTTCAGCTTCGGGAAATCTCGCCATATCAAAAACACCACCTATCAGGTAGGTACTATACGCTCCTGGTGATATTAATAGTTCTGTCAGGAGGCGCTCTCCTGCCTGATCCATGCAAGGAAAGCCTCGAGTGCCCGCGCACGATGGGAGATCCTGCTCTTCGCGGCAGGCGGCATCTCAGCGAGCGTCACCCCCTCGTATGCAAAGATCGGGTCGTAGCCAAACCCCTCAGTCCCCCGGGGGTGGACGATCGTCCCCGGCAGAATCCCGCGGAAGATGTGGATACCATCCTCCCGGGCGAACGCTATCGCGGTCTCGAAGTAGGCGCTCCGGTTTGAGACACCCTCCATGAGTTTCAGGATCCCGGCATTCCCGATGGTATCATGGACGTAGGCGGCGCATGTGCCGGGAAACCCACCCAGGGCATCGATGAAGAGACCTGTATCATCGACGATCAGCGGCCGGGAGAGCACCCCGTAGGCATACGCCGCCTTCCCCCTCGCAACCTCCCCGACGTCGAGATGACGGAACTCCGGGCACGTGAGCGCGACGTGCTCGACCTCGATCACCCCCGCGAAGTACCCGGCCACCTCTCGCGCCTTGCCGGCGTTCCCTGTCACCACCGCGAGTCTCACAGGTATCGCCCCCGCAGCTCCACCTCATGCTCGCGGGAGAGAACCTCATCCGCCCCGGGAAACGCCCCCGCATACCCCTCGATGAAGGCCTCCCTCAGCTCATCTGAGTTCCCGGTGGTGCTCGCAAGTGTCTGGAAGAAGACATGGAGATCCACCCCCCGCGCCTCCACCTCCGGCGACGTGGATGCAAGCCCGAAGTCGATCAGGACACACTGCCCATCACGGATGACCATGTTGCTCGTCGTCAGGTCGCCGTGGACGATCCCGGCGTCGTGCAGCCTCCCGACAACCTCGCCAGCCAGACCGGCGTTCTCCGGCGTCATGACGTACTTCAGCAGATCCCCTGCGACCCGCTCCATCACGATCGTGTCGGCCGTGATATCCCGGATCACCGGGGTCGGGACGCCCGCGCGCCGGGCCGTCGCGATCAGGCGCGCCTCGGCGCGGGTCCGCTCAGTGATAAGCCGGCGGTCAAGAGCGGGGTTTCGATAGCGCTTACTCGCCCGGCGCTTGACCACGTCCTCATCCCGGATCTCCACCACGGCCTCCGCGCCCCGGGCGACGCCCCCTTCGTGCGGTCCGGCAGCAAACATATCACCGGGTTCGGCCCGCCATGTGATCGCCACCTCATCTACCCGGTAGCCCGGCCGGATCTGCGACTCTTCAAGGGGGAGCGTGACGCCATGATCGAGCATGACCTTCCCTGTGTATGCGATCATCGCGCCGTTGTCACCGAGGTACATCCGCTCCGGGACGGCGAACGATGCCCCCCGGTCTTCGCACATCACACCGAGCATCTCCTGGAGCCGCGCGTTCGCACCGACCCCACCGACCAGGAGCACCTCATACTTGCCTGCATGCGCGAGCGCCCGCTCTGTCACCTCGACGCACATGGCAAACGCTGTCTCCTGCAGACCTGCGCAGACATCCTCAAGTGGGGCTGTGCTCTCCCGGGCGGCGCTGACAAGCCCGGAGAAGGCGAGATCCATCCCCTTCACCGTATACGGGAGCTCGATGTACTCCCCCTTCCGGGCGAGTCTCTCGATGGCCGGGCCGCCCGGGTGCGGGAGGTCGTGGCTCCGGGCGAACTTATCGAGAGCGTTTCCAAGCCCGATATCCAGTGTCTCCCCGAAGATCCGGTAACGGCCGCCCAGGAAACCGAGCACCTGGGTGTTCGCGCCGCTCGCATAGAGGACGATCGGGTCGTCAAACCCGGTCGCCCACCTCCCGATCTCGATGTGCGCTACGCAGTGGTTGACGCCGATGAGCGGCACGTCGAGCGCGATCGAGAGAGCGCGTGCGGCGGTCGCCACCGTCCTGAGGGCCGGACCGAGGCCGGGCCCCCGGGAGAAGGCGACCGCCCGGATCTTCGCCGGCTCCGTGAGCACCCGGGATATGACATCCTTCATCATCGACGCATGGTGCTGCGCGGCCTCTCGAGGATGGATCCCTCCTTTCGGCGGGGTATAGGGTGCAGAGTGGAGGGCGACCAGGTCTTCCCCGAAGAGGGCGGCGCTAAGGTTCCATGCCGTTCCCTCAAGCCCCAGCACAAGCCCGTCCTCAATATCAGGCATAAAACAGGTGTTGCTCCTTCATGAAAAACTGGCCGCGGCCAATGGCCCGCAGGCGGTATCAGGGAGTGAGAGCCTACTTCCGGAACTCGGTGTAGCCACACTTGCCGCAGGCCATCCGGTCACCATGCATGCCCAGCAGCACGCCGGGGCCGCACCGGGGGCAATGCCGGTTCCGAAGGACTGCCTTATTGCCCTTGATCTCGTAGCACTCGTATCTCTTGACCGCCATGCCTTACTCCTCGCTCCCGGCCTTCGGTTCGCCGCGCCTGAGCAGGTAGTCTCGCTCCGTCGCCTTCCGGCTCCCCTCATCGTCGTAGATCCGGGCACGCCCGGTGACTTCCATCTTTCCGAACCGGGTCTTCAGCGAGTCCAGCACGAGAAGGTTCTCGTTCTTATTCAGTATCGCGGCGAGCTTCTCCTGGATGCTCTTCCGCGAGGGTGTCGGACCGTCGAAGGTGAGTGTAAACACAACCTCCCTCCGGTTCAGCACCTCGTTCCTCACGTCACGGGTAATCTCAAACTCCATGATATCCCTGAAATGTTGTTGGCAGGTTTATTTAAACTCTGGGATGGCTCACTCACGCACAAAAGCTTCCAGGATGGCTTTTGCTTCCCGCTTCGCCGATGCGTCGACGATCCTTAAGACAACCCCCTCCCCGGGCTGGCCGTAGAGGACGGCTGAACCCGGCGGCGCGGCGATAACTAGCGGTATGACCGCGAGATCCTCCTCGCCGTCGACTAAGATCACCCCCGGCGGATCACCGATCGCATCACCGATCGCAACCACGAGTTCGTCGGTGATAGTGCCCGGGGGGTTTTTTGCAGTTATCCTTCTCGCCTGAAGCAGGGGTGAGCGGTTGCAGGGGGTGCGCATCGTGTAACCGTCGATGATGGCGATATCAGGGATTATACCCGCCCTGACGAGGTTATGGGTCACCACATCCCCGACTGCGTAGATCGGCCGGCCTTCGATCCATGGGAGGAGTTCGCTGATCTCACGGTAGAGGGTGCCGAACGGTAATTTCAGGAGATCCCGGTGCGTCTCAGGGAGACGGAGCATCAGCGGACCTTCAGGGCGTACCGGCCGGGCAGTGTGATCTTCATCTTCTTTGCGATATCTGAATGCTCTGGATCGATGATCACCACATACCCCGCCCAGTCTTCGCTCAGGTTGGTCGTGCCGCAGACCACACAGTTCCCACCTTCGACGACCCGGTGGCACTCACGGCAGACCCGAACAACCTTCTTGCGCACGACCATTATGCAGCTCCCTTCTCTTCTTCGAATTCTTCTTCCAGCCAGGCCACGGTACCCAGGCCCGGCTGCCGCATCGTAAGCCCGATCTTGCTCTCCCGGGGCTCTCGCTCGTTGAGCGAGAGCGCGACAACCCGCGCTCTGACTCCGTCGCCCACTGAGATAGACCGCTTTGAGTCCTGGCAGACCAGTCGGCCGTTCTTCTCGTCGTAGTTGATATACTCATCCGATATCTGGCTCACATGGAGCATGGCATCTATCGGGCCAAGGCTGATAAACGCTCCGAAACTCGTCGTCTCCACCACTTCGCCCTCGATCACTTCCTGGAGCGCCAGGCGGAGCACCACCGCCTCGAACCGGACATCGTAGTATACGGCACCATCACCCGGGATCAGTTCTCCCTCACCGATATCGAGAACCTTTGTGACAGCGATAAAGATACCGATCTCCTTTGCGATGCTGCCTTCCAGCTGCTCCTGCAGTACGTTGAGGATGACCACATCAAGGTCTTCCCCGAGAAGGTGAGGCGGAACCCGCACCTTATCCTCCAGTGTCATCTTATAGTACATGGTTTACCTATCCCCTCATCAGTTCCAGAGTTTTCTGTCTTCGCATCGAAACGACATCAATTCCCTCCCGGAGGAGGGCATTCCGGAGTTCTCGATCGTTCGTCACTACGGCGCATCCCTCTCGCCTGGCATACTCAAGCACCCTCTCGTCCACGCCCTCCGCGCCGCTCCCGCTCGGCATGATAGTCGAGCGCCGGGCGAGCGCCAGGCCCACGCGGGCAGCGGCGGCATCCCGGCCGCTGCCCCGGGCGAGCCCTGAGAGCTCACCGACCACCTCTTCGAGCGTGACCGGTTCAAAATCACCGAAGAGACCCAGGAGTTCATCATACAGGTCAATCCCGAACTGGACCGGCATAAGGAGGGCGTTCGTGTCGAGAAGAACCCTCACTCGACCAGAACACCCATGCCGATCAGTCGCCATCGCCCGCCGACCTGCCTGCTGATGGCAATCCGTGAACCAGTCTCTGCACAGACCGCCCGCTTCAGCTGGACATCCACCTGGTTCTTCCTCGCGTTTACGACCACGCCGACGGTGACGGCTGTGCCGACCGAGAGCATCAGTGGTTCCTTGTGCTTGAGCGGTTCGATTATCTGTTCGCTGTCAACGCCGACCACCCGATCCATTAGCGTGACATCGAACCTTAATCGATCCCGGACCGGCGGCAGCTCCCCGATGCGCCCGGCAACCTGCCCGGCGAGGGCATCGCTCTTTGTCAGCGCCGGATCGAGTTTCGTCGCGATACCGAGGAGACCCCCGGGCGCCGCCTCGGTCACTTTAACATTTCCGGCGTTGATGGAGGTGATCTTTGTTATGATCGGTTCCCATTTCATCCGGTTCTCGATCTGAACCTGCCGGCCGGGCCTGATCTCGATCTCATCCCCCTCCCGGAGGACGCCGCGGACGAGTGAGCCCCCGATGACGCCGCCCTTCACGTCTCTCCAGCTGCATCCTGGCTTATTGATGTCAAATGACCGTGCGATGAGGAGCATCGGATCGATCTCCGGATCGCGTGCCGGTTCCGGAATAACCTCATCGAGGGTCTGGATCAGGGCGCCGACGTTGATCCCCCTCTGTGCCGAGACGGGGATTATAGGTGCGTTCTCTGCTATAGTACCCTTGATGAACCTCTTTATCTGTTTATAGTGCTCCAGCGCCTCGGCCTGGGTGATCACATCGATCTTGTTCTGGACGATGACGATCTTGCTGATCCCGATCAATTCGAGCGCCATCAGGTGTTCCTTGGTCTGGGGCTGAGGGCAGGATTCGTTTGCAGCGATGACGAGCATCGCCCCATCCATCAGTGCGGAACCGGAGAGCATCGTCGCCATCAGTGTCTCGTGGCCCGGGGCGTCTACGAACGAGACCGTCCGGAACGGGATCGCGCGGCCCCCGCAATTCGGGCATTCGGCCCGGGATGTGTATGCCCCGGCCCCCTCGCACTTCTCACACTTATAAAACGTCGCATCTGCGTAGCCGAGACGGATGGAGATGCCGCGCTTGATCTCCTCGCTGTGCCTGTCCGTCCAGGTACCGGTCAGCGCGCTGACCAGGGTGGTCTTGCCGTGATCGACATGACCAACGAGCCCAATATTGACACCGGGAATGAATGCATCTCGCAAAAGTTTTCGAACCTCCTTATCCTGTATATAGTGAGACTACTTATACATAATCAGTGGAGATTACCTTTCCGCTCCCCGCCGGCATCCCCATGGCATCCATTATCCCCTTTGACTTCACCCGCGAGACACACGAAGTATGAAGAACCTCATGAAAACTAGCGAAAATTTATACCATGTTAATATAGATATAGACTGATCATAATGTCCGGTGATACCGAACTTTCACGTATCGGGATCTCTCTACCCAAGAACCTTCTTGATAAATTCGACGAGATCCTGAGCCTCCGGGGGTATTCTTCCCGCTCAGAAGGGATACGGGACTCAATACGGAGCTACATCACGTACTACCAGTGGATCTCAGATGTCAAAGGAGAGCGTCAGGGTGTCATCACAATGGTCTATGACCATGACCAGCGTGGGCTCCTTGAGACGCTAACCGAGATCCAGCACGAGTATGCCAATATCATCCAGGCATCTCTTCACTCACATGTCACCCACAGCAGGTGCCTTGAGGTGATCCTGCTACGTGGGGATGGGGCGGTGCTGAAGGATATTACGGAGCGGTTGATGTCACAGAAGGGTGTGGAGGCGGTGAAACTCACCACCATACCGATCGGGGATTAACCCCCACCCTCACAACTCTGGTCGATCCCCTTCTCCCAGACCTCTTCCAGCTGTTGCTGGAACTCCTTCTCCTCCTCGAGGTAGTCCTCAAGGCTCCGTCCCACCCTCTCTGCCTTGTCGGCAACGCGGTCGACGCTTACGAGCTCGTCTACCTGGTAGTAGAGGCCGGTGCTGTCGAGTTCGGCGTATTGCCGGCCGTCGATCTCCTCGACCTGCAGAACCTTCCCGGTCGTGCCGGTGCGGGGATACCGGACGACCGTGCCCACTGCTACGTCATCCGTGGTCATACAGTGTTAGGGTACATCTGTCATACTATTAAGGTATCACCTCAAAGATACTCTGGATGGCAATCACGATTCATCCGGTAGAGAAACATTATTTTGACGGGATGCACCGTTACCGGTCTCCCGAGGAGACCCACGCCGCCATTGAGCCGCTGATGAGAGAGATCGGCGTATCCGAGATAATCGATCTCACCCCACTGGATCGCCTCGGGATCCCCGTCTTCTCGGCTGTCCGCCCGGGAGCGGCCCGGGGAGCTGTCCGTGTTCACGCAGGGAAAGGAAAGGAGCCGATCCACGCCAGAGTATCAGCTATGATGGAGGCGATCGAGCGCTATTGCGCCGAGTACCGGGGTGACCGGATGGAGTATGCGTCCTACGAGGAGATCGGCCCGGGGCGGGCCCTGCACCCGGAAGACCTTATCATCCCCCGGAGGCTCGAGCAGGGGGAGAAGCTCCACTGGACGGCAGGGTGGGATATACTGAACGACGAGGAGGTCTATGTCCCGAGCAACGCCGTCTTCCACCCCTACGACTCGCTCGGCATGGCCATGCCGCTCTTCCGGAGTGACTCAAACGGGCTTGCATCAGGAAACATCATGGAGGAGGCGATCCTGCACGCGCTCCTCGAGGTGATCGAGAGGGACGCGCTCAGCCTCGCCAACCAGAAGCGCGATCTGGGCCGGCGCCTCATCATCGAGGACGACTGCGCCGCCCGGCAGGTTCTCGACCGATTCCTGGAGAAGGGGATCGATATCCACCTCTGGCTTCTTGCCGGGAGAACCGCCATACCCACCGTTGCGGCCGCTGCAGACGATGCCGTCACGAAGGATCCGGCGATGATCGTCATAGGGTCCGGGGCGCATACCTCCCCTGAGATCGCGGCGCTCCGCGCACTGACCGAGGTCGCCCAGAGCCGGGGGAGTTACCTCCAGGGCGGCCGAAACGATCCCGGGCGGGAGACCTTCATCAGGAGGGCGGGGTACGAACGGCTGAAGCGGATCAACCGGATGTGGTTTGCAGACGCAGAAACCGTCGATATCAGCGATGTCCTCGACGCGAGCACCGACCGGTTTGACCTCGACATAAAGTGGGCGCTTCAGGAGGTAAGCCCCTACACGGACCGGGTCTGCGTCTGCGATCTCTCAAGAACCCCGATCCCGGTGGTGCGCGTCGTGGTTCCCGGGTTTGAGGTCTCATACATGGATCCGGACCGGCGGCATCCCGTGCAGGGGTGAGGATCTCGAGCACCCCGCCGCGGTATTTGCACGATCGTCTGTTCTCTGCCCGGAACCAATTGCACAGGATGACTTGCAGGAGAGGGATGGGGGAGCAGTCACAACCCTCCATCCGTGCCACTGTATCAGCCCGGTCGGGGATACCGCCGCGGCTCTACCGGTCCGGTTCCCTCCCTCAGCAGAACTCGACCTTTTTTAAGATCTCAACAACCCTCTCCGTGCTCCTGTGGGGGATCTGTTCGTTTGCGACGGTAAACCTCCTTCCCCGCAGGGCGGCAAATATCGCCTCGATCGCCTTCCCGTGCGACGGGCCGTAACCTCCCTCGAGCGTCAGCGCGAGAGGCAGGTCCGTGCCCTCGATCAGCATCCGGGTGAGCACTCCGTAATCTTCGGGTTTGAGATTCATGTTTCCGCGTTCGTCGTCAGCGAGGGCATCCTGCCCCGCCGATATGATCAGGACGTCGGGCCGGAACCGGACCAGCGCCGGGATAAAGACCTCGTCAAAGACGAGGCGATAGTCAGTGATTCTGGAACCCGGCGCAAGCGGGGCGTTGAGCGTGTAGCCCCTGCCGGCGCCGATGCCGATCTCGTCCACCCACCCGGTCTTCGGGAAACTGTCCTCCTCATGCACCGAGCAGAAGAGAACCTTATCGCTCCCGTAAAAGATCTCCTGCGTGCCGTTGCCGTGGTGCAGATCCCAGTCGAGGATCGCCACCCGGTCGAGCGACTCGAGCGCTCTGGCTGCCGCGACGGCGGCGTTATTGAATATGCAAAACCCCATCGCCTGGTCGGGGCCGGCGTGGTGGCCGGGCGGGCGGACGAGGGCGAACGAGTGCTCACCGTCGAGCGCCCGCTCCACCGCAGCGGAGGTCGAACCGGCGGCATACAGGGCCGCATCGAACGAATGGCAGGTGACGTAGGTATTTGGATCTAAAAAACAGGTTCCCCGTGCAACCTCCTGTATCCACCGGACGTGTTGCGGGCGATGGACTCTCTCCAGATCACTTACAGAAGCCCGGACCGGGGCGCGCCATTTCACATCGTAGGGAACCCCGGAGAGGGCTACCCGCAGGCGGGAGCCTCCCTCGGGGTGGAGTTCCATATCGTGTCTGGCAAAGACGTCACCGTAGATGGCTGAACAATGCATCCTCTATCAGTTGATGGTTCTCCCCTGCTGGATATCTTTTTCGGTGACATCGAATGTCTGCCCGGTGCCCGCGATCCGGTAGGGGCCGGTTGTCCTCACCTCGCCCGACCATCCGCTCGTCGCATACGGGACGATGAACTCACCGCCTGCGCTCTCCTGGCGGTAGGTGAACGCCCGGCCGGTGTTTGTGATGACGGGAACCTCGATGATCCCCTCACCCCTGATACGAGCGCCGGGGACATACTCAAATATCTTGACGGCTCTCAGGTCCGGTCCATCCGCACCGACGTTAGTAAATAGGTTCATGGGAGTCTCATGGACGAGCCTGTAGTGCTGGAGCGCCGGCACCCTCTCGACCGGGTTGAGGATCGAGTCTCCCCGGTGCTCGTAGTAGAAGTTCAGCAACGTCGCGGCAGACCCTGCCGGGGCGCCTCTGTTGTACTCCTCCACCGCTGCCGCGGCTGCGATGGCATCCATCTGCTCCAGGCGCGTGACGAGGGGGAGGGAGTTGTTCACGGTTCCGGGTTTACGGTACTCGACGTAGAAGACCTCTGATCTCGGATCGGTCATGGAC
>JAAZIF010000326.1 GCA_012510335.1 Methanomicrobiales archaeon
ATGAACGGATAGCCGGAAGCGACCGGCCGGGGTTGACAGACCTCTCGCCGGAAGAAGAGGTGCGGGCTCTCCTTGCCGCAAGGAAAGAGGCCTATATCGGTGCGTCCGATGCCTGCATCGACACCGGTATGCAAACCCCCCGTGAGGCCGCGGAGGCGATCCTCCGGGGCGCCGGCATCACCCCGGGTGAGAGGCATGAGCGCGATATCCTCCTTAAGCGGTTCGGGCTTGCGGAACTCGGGGGCATGATCGACCGCGACCCGGAACTCCGTGTATGCGCCATCGCCGGGAACCCCTGCGCCCACAGCAGGAGCCCGCTCCTCTACAACCGGCTCTTTGCGCACTTCGGGATGAACTACCACTACACACGTTTCGAGTGGCCCGATGTGGAGACGATCGTCCGCCTCGCCTCCCTCCTCCCCACGAAGGGGTTCTCGGTCACCATACCGTTCAAGACCGATGTTATGCACTGCATCGACGAGGTGGACGACCACGCGGCTGCCATCGGGGCGGTGAACACCGTCGTGCGGTGCGACGGCCGCATGTACGGTCATAACACCGACTGGCTGGGCGTGCGGACCCCGCTCGTCCACCGGAGGGGTGCCCGGGCGGTGGTTCTCGGTGCCGGCGGTGCAGCGGCCGCAGCGGCCTACGCCCTCCTCTCGCTCGATATGGATCTCTCGATCCTCGCCCGTAGGCCGGAGGCGGCGCGGGGGCTCAGCGAGCGGTTCGGGTGCCGATGGGGGGCGCTGGAAGATTTCAGGGGGAGCGACGTCGATGTGGTCGTAGACGCAACCCCGGTCGGGATGGAGCCTGACACCCGGAGCCTGCTTGGGCCAGGCGACCTTGAACCGGGGACGACCGTCTTTGATATCGTCTACACGCCGCCGGAGACCCCTCTCATCAGGGCGGCGAAGGAGGCGGGGTGCGAGACTATACCGGGCACCGAGATGTTCGTCCACCAGGCGGTGGCACAGTTCCGGCTCCTTACCGGGATCGCGGTCTCCCCCACACTGGTCCGGGAGATGCTCTCATGAACACATTCGGGAGAAACTTCAGATGCACGACGTTTGGTGAGAGCCACGGGAAGGCGGTTGGAGCGGTCATCGACGGCTGCCCGCCCAAAATCAGCCTCACTGAGGCTGATATCCAGCCCTACCTCGACCGGAGGCGGCCGGGGAAGAGCCCGCTTGAGTCGGGGCGGCAGGAGCCGGATCAGGTGGAGATCCTCTCGGGTACGTTTGAGGGACGGACGACCGGCGCCCCGATAGCGCTCATCGTCAGGAACCGCGATCACCGACCGGGGGATTACGACGCTCTCCGGGACGTATTCCGGCCAGGGCATGCCGACTACACCTGGCAGGCTAAGTACGGGCTCCGCGACCACCGCGGCGGCGGGAGGAGTTCAGGCCGGGAGACCCTCGCCCGGGTCGCTGCCGGGGCGGTGGCGGTGCGCTGCCTTGAGCCATACGGTGTCGCGATCCGGGGGAGGATCGTCGAGATCCACGGTGTGACCGGACCGGAGGCGATGGAGGCGGAGATCAGGGCAGCCCGGGATGCGGGGGACTCTGTGGGCGGGATCATCGAGGTAACGGCGGCCGGGTGCCCGGCGGGGCTCGGGGATCCGGTCTTTTTGAAACTGGATGCCGCCATAGCCGGGGCGATGATGAGCATCGGTGCGGTGAAGGGCGTCGAGATCGGTGAGGGGTTCGGCGCTGCAAGGCTCCTCGGGAGCGAGATGAATGACCCGATCATAGCCGGCGGGTTTGCAGGCAATCGTGCGGGCGGCATCCTCGGCGGGATCAGCACCGGGCAGGATATCATCGTCAGGGCAGCGGTCAAACCGACGCCCTCGATACGGCGGGTGCAGCGGACCGTTGATATCGCCGGGAAGGAGCGGGAGATATCGATCGAGGGGAGGCATGATCCCTGCATAGCCCCCCGAATCGTTCCGGTCGCTGAATGCATGCTCGCGCTTGTTCTCATCGACGCGATGCTTGAGCAGGCGAAGTACAGGGGTGAGGAGTAAAAGTCTTAACGCGGATCCCTCCATATCCTTTTTTACCTCGCGGTTAGAGTGGCCGGGAGGCCTGCCCATCCGATCACTTCAGTAGATCCGCGAGCTGCCGCATCTCCCGGATATGGTACTGCCCCTCCGCCGTCGGGGTGCCGGCGTGGCAGAAGACAAACTCCGACCCGAAGAGCGGCAGGATGGCCCGGGCGTAGCGGAAATTGGCGCCCATGATGCTCGTGCATATGGGTTTCTGCGCCCTGTGGGTGAACGTGACGAACGCCATGAGGTCATCCTCCGTGCGGGGTTTTACGACGATCTTCGGGATGTCGCCATATGACCTGAGCGTGGCCTCGATCCTTCCAAGCTCCGGGGGGGAGGGCATCTCGTTCGTATGGAGGGATGCGATGATCCGGGCACCCCGGCTCTTGATGGCGGGCGCGTGGTTCCTGTAGCGGGTCTCCATGTCCACGAGATCGACGCATCCTGCGATCGGTCCTACGATCCGGGCCCAGAGATCGGCATCGCCGGCAAAATCTCCCCCTTCCTCCCTGCTCCTGAGCGTGGCGATCAGGGGGATGGCGGTCTTCTCCCGGATCGCGTGAACCTGATCCAGGAGGCCCCCCTCCATCCGGTCAAGCCTGATCTCGATGAACGCCGGGCTGTACTCAAGCACCTGGTCGATAACGCCGGGATCCTCTACGGAGACGACAATCTTCATGCTTATCCGGAGTATGGCCGCTCATCATTTAAGAATTAGTCTCGTCCCAACCCTTAGATACCTCGCCGCGGCGGGGGTATCTTCGCCGGTCAGGTGTACGATGCCCGCGCTCACGCGCATCAGGAGTCTGGCCGGGGTTCAGTGATCCCACCAGGGGCGCTGCAGGAATATACCAGAGCCCCGGTTCAAGTCCTGGATGCCGGTGCGGATCCCTTCCGCATCACGGGAGACTGAGAACATTACTCGGGAGCGGGGCGGTTCTTCTCCCCCTCATGGCCGTCGCGCTGCCGGCAGCTGCAGCAGGTCCATGGGCGGGTTAACCCACCGGCGACTGCCCCGGATGCGGGTATCACCAGTACCGGAGAGGCAGAGATAGTCCGGACAGGCCCGCCGGCGACTGTGACCGGATGCGCCTCCGGAACAGAACCGGTGATGCCGGCAACCTCCTCTTTTCCGAGCGGCCCCCTTGAGGCCCGCCCATCCGGGCTAACCCCTCTCCGCACAGAGCCGCAGTTACCGAAGGATCTCAGGGGGCGGGCATAACCCCTGCAGCAGGAACGAGGGATCAGGGACGTCCGGGGAGATTCCCTCGCCCGGGTCTGAGGGTGATATATCCCCCTTGGGTGTGAGCCAAAAAGATTGTGAGGGGTTATAAGTAGAGGACGTGCAGGTAGCCCAATATACGGATGCTGATGAGGCACAGGCAGGGTTCCACCACAGCGTTGCCTGGCCACACAGTAGTATGAATTTACTGTATAATAATTTTATCTATTGTGACATTTAGTAATGGTTGTAACAAGCAGCCGCCCACCCGGCCGGATCTCATGGGGCATGGGGCCGCGCCGCCGGCACACCGGCACCCCATCGTCGCGCGCGAAGACCGCCTCGCCCCTGCGTGCGGCCACCCTCAAACCCCCAAAGATTAAGGCAAAACCCCTACCCCAAATGGAAGATATTTCTATCATCGCGCCCTCTCCTTCATGAGGCTATGATATGGCGATTGACTGGTACGAAGAATTTGTTGACATGGACCACACCCCCGGCCCGGATGAACTCGTAGCCCTCTACTACTTCCAGCCCGCGCCCGGGACCAGCAGGAAGGAGGCGGCCGGCCGGATAGCATCCGAGAGCTCGACCGGAACCTGGACGACCCTCTTTACCATGCCCCCCCGTATGCGGGATCTCCAGGCGAAGGCGTTTGAGATCGAGGAGAACTACGTAAAGATCGCATACCCCCTCGCCCTCTGGGAGGAGGGGAACGCATCCCAGCTCTTGAGCGGCATCGCCGGGAACGTCTTCGGGATGAAGGCGCTTGAGAGCCTGCGCCTGATCGACGCCTCGCTCCCGGTAGGCTACATCCGGCATTTCGCGGGGCCTCACTTCGGCATGGAGGGGATCCGGAACATGATGAAGGTCCATGGCCGGCCGCTCACCGGCGCGGTGCCGAAGCCAAAGGTGGGGTTCACCGCGGAGGAGCACGCGGAGGTCGGGTATGAGACCTGGATGGGCGGGTTTGACTTCGTGAAGGACGATGAGAACCTCACATCCCTCGCGTTCAACCGGTTCGAGGATCGCGTCCGGGTCATGGCGAAGATGCGGGACCGCGCCGAGCAGGAGACCGGTGACCTGAAGTCCGCGTTCATAAACATTACAGCCGATACAGAGACCATGAAGAAACGGGCGGATATGCTCGCCGAATACGGCTGGAACTACGCCATGATCGATGTTGTGGTGGCCGGGACCGCCGCGGTCGCGACCCTCCGGGACCACTGCTCCGACCTCGGGCTTGCGATCCACGCCCACCGGGCGATGCATGCAGCCTTTGACCGGGACGAGGAGCACGGGATCACGATGCAGTTCCTGGCAAAGATCATGAGACTCATAGGGGTTTCCCAGATCCACACCGGGACCGCCGTAGGGAAACTGGTCGGAACGCGGGCGGAGGTCACGGTGCTTGCCGATATCCTCCGCCGGAGGCATACCGATGCCGTGGACCATATGGCCCTCGACCAGGACTGGGGCGCGATCAGGAGCGCTTTTCCCGTATCTTCGGGCGGGCTCCACCCCGGGCTTGTGCCTGACGTCCTCGATATCTACGGCCGCGACCTCGTCCTCCTGGTGAGCGGCGGCATCCACGGCCACCCGAAGGGCACACGGGCCGGCGCAGAGGCCACCATGCAGGCGATCGAGGCCTGGAGTGAGGGCGAGACCCTCGATGAGAAGGCAAAGAGGGCTCCAGAACTGAAAGGTGCCCTCGATAAGTGGGGCTACTATAAGCCCAAATAACTATTTTCCAGGTATCTCTGCAGGCGACCGCGAGAGCCTCATGAGCCCCTCCCGGAACTCATCGATATACGCCGGCATGGAAAGGCTTCCTTCTGGAAACGGGCTTTTTGTATCATAGAGTCGCTCGATCGTTGCGTCAGTCGGGAGCAGGTCGACGACGATCCCGGCATCCTCTGAGGCCTCCCCCATGGCCGCACGGAACGGCCCGATACAGTATGCGAGCCGGCGCCGGTAGGTATCCCGGGTCTTCTCCAGGTAGCCGCGCAGCCGGTAGACCTCGATCCGGTGAAAATCGCGCAGGACTCGCCAATCCACGGTCTTGCCGAGCATGTAGCGGTAGTTCCGGAAGGGGTGCATGCACTCGAGCTCCGCCGGGACGGTCCCGCAGGTGCCGAATATGACGATATGGTAGTCCGCCGGGTCAAGGACGTCATCGATGACCCGGCGGAAGAGCCTGTGGCTCGGGCTCTGGCTGTAGGGTTTTTTCACGGCGCAGGGGAGGAAGAGAGCGATCTCCTTCGGTGTTACCTGGTAATCATCGATGATGAGCCGGTATGCTTCCTCAAACTCCTTCCGGTAGAAAGGAGGACCGGGTATACCGGTTGTGTCCCGGGAGCGCCGGATTCCTATACATCCGTCATGTATCGTCCGGTTCACTCGTGTACTATTGGCCGGCGGAAGCAAAAAGCCTGACCCGGGGGGGTTTTGGGCCCCTTTTTCCCCGGTGCCCCAATGGCTCCGTGCATCGGGCTTTGAGTCCATCAAGTTATGCCCCGTGACTGTTCCATGGTATGCCCTGCCGGAACTATTAGTCGACTTTCCGCAGTAAGACGATCAATTTGAACTAATTAATGATGTCACGTTAATATCACTTAAAATATGACTTTGTAATCCAAAATAACATAAAAGTTGTACACTATTCACATTGGTGACTGATACCACAATGGTTGTGAGAAAAATTTCGACCCAGAACTTTTACTGCGGAAAGCCAGAGTGCATGAAACTCCGCAA